>CAYZLU010000358.1:0-2933 GCA_964479285.1 uncultured Planctomycetales bacterium
CCTGGTGGGGACCTTAAGCGGGTTTTTCTTCGGGAACCTGCCTTTTGTGCGCAAGAATTTCTCCGTGGTCACTTTAGCGATCGTCTTTGTCTCTCTTGTCCCCGCAGTCCTGGAATTCTTAAAGCATAAGCGATCTGCAAGACAATAAAAAATATCGGAGGGGATCGTCTAAATAAGAGCAGCTTTTACTCTTCGTGTTCCTGTTTATGTTTATGCATCAGGTTTACGAACTTAATAAACTGCTCGGTGGTTAAAATCGCCCTGACATCAAGGATTGATCTGAGTTTGTCATCTTCCATCTGGGACTGCACGACCTTGATCTGGTCATGGAGCGCATTGATCTTAGGCATGTCCAACTGTGGTTTCATCAATTCCTGTTGGAGAGCTTCTTTGTCATCCTTCATTGCCTGGCGCGAGCTTTTCATTGTTGCCCGGTGCCCTTGTTTAGTCGCTTCCAGTTGCTTCTTCTGGTCGTCAGTCAAATTGAGCTGGTCATAAATTTCTTGGATACGCCGCTCGAAATGCGCCTTTTCTGGGGGACTGTCAGGCCCCTGTGCCTGCGCCAAGGACAATGCTGCAAAAACATATACTCCCCAAAACCCGATCAAAACCTTTTTAAATTTTGTCATAATCCTTCCCTTAGGTTAAAGAAAATACCGCTCAATGGGCGTCCCCAAATCGTTATTATCAGATGGTGCTGACGGCCCTGCTGGACTCAACAACGAAACCAAATATTCTCCCTGGTCTTTGGCCTGGACCTGCTGGATATGTATTGTATTTAACGTGACTGACCCGGCCAAAAACATCAATAAAAAACTGGCAAAAACAGGGACGATTCTAGGGAAGACCAACCATCCTTTTAATCTTTCGATAAAGTCCGTGAAAGAAGGGCTGGTCACCTGGTTTTGACCCTCTATGTTTTGCTTGATCGTGTCCCATAGCGCTGTGGGGACTGGCTGCTGGAGAACCTGCTTAAAAGGAAGTGCCGAAATATTTTTAACTTCTTTTAGGAAAATGCGGCAATCACTGCAGTCAAGCAAATGATTTTCTAAGTTTCCGGTGGAATCCTTGTCCAGCTCACCGTCTATATAGTCCGTCAGGATCAATTCCTTAAAATGGTCACACTTTTTCATAATCCACCAGCCTTTTTAAGCTCATCAATTTTTCGCGGGACCTTTTCAACCGTGAACGCACGGTATTGATATTAATGTTTAAACTTTGGGCGATCTCTTCATAACTTAGCCCTTGGATATCACGCAATACCACGCAAACCCTTTGGTCAGGATTAAGCTCTCCCAATAATTTTTCAACGAGTTTACCTTGATGCTCCTGGTCCATCCTTGTTTGGGCCTCATTTAAGACAGCGCCCTCGCCAAAGTCCTCTTCAAATGGCACTGTTTTTGTCCTGGAAGATTTTTTAGCGAAGTTGATGGCGGTATTGGCCGTGATCCTGTAAGTCCAGGTCTTGAAAGAAGACTCAAAACGAAATTCTTTGAGTTTATTATAGATGATCATAAAGACCTCTTGGGCCACCTCAAGGGCGTCTTCCCTGTTATTGACGACCCTAAAAGCAACGTTATAAACAAAACTGCTGCTGGCTTTATAGACATCTTCGAAGGCCTTCATGTCCCCCTGGGATGCCCTGACCAATATGTCCTTGGCTATGTCTTCCATTACTTCCTTCCGCTAGTTAGACAAAGCAAAACTGAAAAAAGTTCCTTCTTTTTAGGCAGTCGGCCTTCTGATTAATCAGGTTTATCTCCACTCCCGATTTCCAGGTGAAATTCGTGTAAAAAACGATGGATAAGCGGAGCAAAAATAATGGCCAGGACCATATAAAAAACGACGGCAGCAATGATCGCGTAGAAGGTGGTAAAAACTTTTGATAAAGTGCTGTGTAGCGTGTCCACCAGGCCAAGGCCTGTCATGATCATGACCGCGTTCATCACCGCATCCACCCATGAGAAGCCTTCGAAATAATGATAAACAGCAGCCCCTATAAATATAGTGCCCACCAAGAGAAGGGTCGCCACCCATATGCATTTCATGACCCGCCTCGTGAACACTTCCCTGGAGACCAGAGGCTGTCGGTGATGCTCAAAAATGGTAAAGAATTTTCTGCTCATATTTCAAGCAACTCCTTTTTAAGAAGTTTTTTAATGTGGTGCCGTTGTATTTTATTGGGGGCAAATTTTCCATTCAACCATCTATTGACAGTGACAAACGTAACTCCTAATATTTCAGCCAGTTTAGTCTGTGAAATCTTGTTCTCCAAGCGGTAATCTTCTAATTTTTTGATTAATTTACTCATGCTTCATAATATATCACTTTATATCATAATATGAAACAAATTAAACAATTCTTCATTATAATTCTATATCATAATACGTCTTCTTATATCTTTATTAAACTCAAATTGGCTCAAAAAGTGATGTGTGCCTGCGTGTTAGCACATGTCCTTCATGACTCTTGCCCTTCATTCAAGTAGCGGTCTAAAATCCTGCTGTCCTCAACATCTGCCAATTTTAGAATATTCCCTTCCATCCATTTGACCCATTGTGGACTGCAAGAGGACTCTTTGGAGAATTTTACCCCGCATTGGTAATGGGTCCCGCCCTCACCTACCCTTCTAAACCATACTAAATCTCCTTTCAAAGGAAAAGAAGACACCTGTTCAACGGAAAAACCCATACTCAACCCATGCTTGGGATCAAATAATCTATCTGTTACAAACAACATCCCTGTCAAGCTGATATTAAGGATCAACCCCTCTCCTTCCAATCCTTGCTCCGGCACAGACCAAGCCACATCAAATTGTTTGCGTATACGAAAACTTTTGCGATCATTCTTCACGTTATCCCCTTTCTGTGGACCAATCAAGGTGTATTGTTATCTTTTACATAAAAAAGAATACAGATAAACATTTCATTTTT
>CAYZLU010000359.1:0-2916 GCA_964479285.1 uncultured Planctomycetales bacterium
TACGTATTATGAGTAAATCTTATAGCACTTAATGTCGCTTCTTGGTTTGCTCCTGCAGGCTTAAATTTGATACCATTAGCACCCATATTAAAAGCGTGTTTAATTTGATCATTGATATCAAGTTGTGTAGGATCAAGTTGAGTGATAACAACAATCTTTTTGCCTAGATCATCTGCCATTTGTCGCGCACTAATAATATCACTGCTATTTAATGTTTCAGATGCAATTAAAAAATTTGCTCCTGCTTGAACAGTAGCTGGCAAATTTCCAGATTGAACAGTTTGTGCAATAAGAACTTGTGGATTCTGCTCCCTTGCTTGAGCAGTTTCTTGTGGCCCTGCAAATTCTGGAATAAGACCAGCCTCTATGCTTGCCGTTAATACTCCTTTCAAAGTTTGACCTTCTGCCAACTTATGGAGTCCAACAATATCCCCAGCGTTTCTAAATCTTTCTGCCTCAGCTGTTCTTTGAAAAGATAATCCTTCGGCAGATAAATGCTCTTGTAAATCTGGCTTCCAAATGACTGGACTTTCTAATATTTTAATTGCTTTCGTATCACTTCCTGATATATGCAGCCTGATCTGCCCATCAGGCAATCCTTGTAGCACATCGGAAAATTCATTAGCATCCCCAACTAATATAACCGCCTTTGCATCTTGGACAATCTTTCCCCAAACTTTAATAGTCTCTGGCCCTACTCCAAGAACAGTTACTTCATTAGTAATTACCGGCGAATTTTGATAGGTCCTGACGATGTGCTCAACACCATTCTTATCACGAACCCGTAGATCAAGAATATGCATATTGGCATAAACCGAATCCCCCTCATTAAAAACAAATGGAACATCGCTTATCTTTACTTTTTGTCCATTTAATGGCTTCAACGTACGGAATTTATTTGCTTCCAATTCTTCAATCTTCGCTAAAGGCAATCCTATCTTATCTCTCAAAGAAAGAATTTTTGCTTTCAATTCTGTACGATCTGCCCAAGTAAAGGGGTCTAAAATGCCATCTTCAGGCACTTCAATCCCTACAGATTCAAGAATCTTTCTTGAAACACCGATGGATTTTGGATGTCCATCGAAATAAAATTCATCAAACACACCTTGAGGGCCTTTTAAGGTAATGATATTTTGTCGTCCTGAATTTAAAAAATTTATAGCCGCTTCATTGGAAGCATTAAAGGGCGTGTTTACAATCATTACAATTCTATTTCCAGAAGGTAATGCCGCAACTTGACCCATTAAAATTTTAACATTATCACCATCAACTGCCTGAAAACCATTCATCGCCGCGTCATGTTTAAGCATATATGGCACCAAACCTCCAGCAACTTTAATAGCAACTGTAAGGCTAGCAGGAGCGGGTTGTCCCAATGGCACCGTTAAAGAATAGCGTGTTGCTTCTGGGGCAAGAGTAACCTTGTTATAAGAAACGACTTTTATGGTATTGACCTCTTCAGTAACTACAGGTAAATCTTGAAAAAATTCGGCATAGCTTGTCAAAGCTTGACGAAAACCCGCATCATTGATTCTTGCTGAAGGCTTCACATACCCGATCACAAAATAAAACTCGTCATCTTCGCGGCCAAATTTGTGCCTTATGTGCGCTTCGTCTTCAAATTCCGATCGAATTTCAGAAAATAGATTGCGCTGCTTAGCGCGCCCTTTCATCAAGATTAACCCAGTGTCAGTAATGCGGAATATTTGATCTTGATGTTTTTCGCTTAGAACTCCTTTCCCAATTTCAATTTCAAAAGGCCTGGTTTTTGCAGCCCATTCTAAAACATAGTTCGAATCCATATCTGGTATTGCATCATCTGGTATTGGCCCTTGATGGCTCGGATTGTCTTTTCGCCATTTTTCTGTCAGCCACAGACTTTTTCGAAAATCGTCCTTTGTGGGAGGCTGGTCAAGCTTATTAGTTCCTTCTAAACCAATGACAGTGGCATGGACAGCCTGTGAATTATAGAGCACCAATGAATCTTCTAACCCATGCTCTCTAAATATGTTCAAAAGCCCTTCTTGGCTTTTTTTAATGAGACCAAGAATAGGACCATTAAAAGGACCACCCAAAACAGTTGCAAGTCCATAAGTTATATTTTCTCTAGCCGACAGCGTTGCTTCGACTTTTTTAAGATCAAAATCAACCATCGCATTATCTTTACCTGCGGAAAATTTCATGCCGGAGATTCGGTCCGCGGCAACAGATACTGCTGAATGACCTGAAATTGACAACGCAGCTGGTGAAGCTGCCGAAGGATCGAATAAAATGCCAGTGGTAAATAAAACCAGGGAGATGGCTGTTTTGACCATCCTTCTCAGCTCAAATATGCCTCGAGGCCTATTTCTTACCACAAGGGGATGCGCTGCCATAGCCTCATCTATACCACCAGAAAAATACTTCCTTACTATTGTCTGGACCTTCTGAATGGAATCAAAGGAATTAGGCCCTTTGTCTTCCTTAACGTAGTTAAACACGCCCTTCTTATAAGCTTTCAAATATTGCTCATAAATCTTCTGCTTGACCGTCGGATCACTTAAATCAATGCCTTTGATCTTGGATTTATTTGCATACACTTGATTAAGCAATGCTTCCTTGAGATTTCTCTTATACCAGCTAGAGAGAATGATGGAATTAAAAATCTGGCGGAGATTGGCAAAATTTTTACCCGTGTTGACTTCTTTTTCGAGTTCTGGAAGGACAATTTCTCGAACAATTTGAGAAGCAACGGAATGTGCCGTGTTTGAGCTTTCAATAGAAACCATTGAAAACGACGAAGTTGGATTCGCACTATGTTTCTGTAAAGATAAATAGTCTTCTTCTAGCATTACCTTCAAGTGGCTATCGACCACAAAAGCGGTTGGATTGTGTTCAAAAATTTCAGCCTTGTCTGCCATAATCCATACCTTGTTA
>CAYZLU010000360.1:0-2906 GCA_964479285.1 uncultured Planctomycetales bacterium
AATGGGTCGTCGTGACTGCAACTGTACCATCCGCCGGTTGCTGATAAACTGTCGTGGTTTGCGCAGGAGGATTGTCACGAACGGTCGTAGTGCGCGCAGAAAAACACCCTTGAAGGGAAATAAGTGAAGCGGCACAAATTATAATTTGTAAAATTTTTACTGTCATATCGTTCTCCTTTTATTAAACACTTGATTAACCATATGAAGCAGATGATGATCCTCAAACGGTTTCTGTAAGAAACCGACTGCCCCGGCTTTCAAAGCCTTCTCTTTAAAACTGTCATCCTTATCCGCTGAAATAACAATGAATGGGAGTATATATCCTATTTTCTTAAGCTTTTCCTGAGTATCCCACCCATTTAATCCTGGCATATGAATGTCCAGAATCAAACACCCCTTAGCACTATTTGGCACAGCGGTAAAAAACTCTTCTGCAGAAGAAAATGTGTCCACTGCAAACCCGTAAGAAACCATAAGTAATTTAAGCGAGCGAAGCACTGACTCGTCGTCATCCAAAATGTAAATTTGTTTTTCTTCTAAGGGCATTTTGTAATTCTTAAGTGGTAATTCTTCTGTTTCATTCATGATGTTATCTTAGGGATAGGTAAAAATGAATCAATTGTACCGAGGTATAGTTCTGGATTTTGTTATGTCGACGTGAAAGTAAAACTTATTAAACATTTAATAATTCGAGACTGAATTCTTTGCTTTTATAAATCATCTAGGAATCTTAATTCTTTCCAAGAATTTTTTCACATCAAAAGGCTTCGTCAAACAACCGCTAACCATTTTTGATAAACCTTCTTCTTTGATAAGCTTCTCCAAGAAAGGACGGCCTGATACAAAGAAAACCTTGCTGCTGGAGCATAATTTCTTAACTTTTTTAAACAAATCAACTCCCGTTATGTCAGGTAGCTTAAAGTCCATCAAAATAATATCGTACCGTGATTTTCTAATGAAATGTTCTCCCTGCTCCCCGTCAAAAGCAGCCTGTACACTGTACCCTTCAGTCTCCAGGATCTCGGCCATTTCACCGGATAACTCTTTATCATCATCAATAATAAGAACTTTTTCATTCATACTTGTTTATTCCTAGGCAAAATGACCGTAATGGTAGTGCCCTTATTGTCCGGACTTTTAATAGCAATAGAACCATGATGTAAAGAAACGATCTGATGGCAAACGGCAAGGCCAAGCCCGTTCCCTTTGGCTTTGGTGGTAAAAAATGGATCGAAAACCTTGAGGATATTCTCTGAGTTGACGCCCATACCATTATCATGAACATGTACTTCTATGGATTTATGATTAATCAATCTGGCCCCAATGGTTATCACGTTATTTTTTCCAGAAACCGCATCAAAAGCATTGTTAAGAATGTTGACAAAAAGTTCTTTCATTTGGAATGGATCCGCTTGGATCACCGTATTCTTTACCAATCCTAATTTTCTGACTACTCGGACACCCTGCTCTTTGAACCCTTTATTTGCCAATTCAATGCATTCATTAAGCGTGCTGTATATATTGACCGGCTCATAGTGTGGTGTCTTTAACCTCGAATAAAATAAAAGATTGCTGATGATATGATCACTTTCAAATATTTTCTTGTCGATATTATCAAGGTGTTTATCAATGGGCAGGTTTCTTTTCTTACTTCTAATGCTATAAGCGGCCAGACTAATGGCAGCAAGCGGGTTGCGCAGCTCATGGGCCACTGTCGCTGACAATTCCCCGATATCGGACAGCCTCTTGGCTTGGACTAATTCTTCTTGGGCCCCCTGAACCTTAATTTCCATATTAAATTTATAAATACTTTCTCCGATCAAAGGTGCGAGTTGCTCAATAAAATTTACTTCAGTAGGAACGTCTTCACCGTTCTTTTTGTCGGCCATATAAATTAAAGCAACAGTCTCTGTATCATAAAGTACCGGAATGATGACCAGAAAATAAGGCTCCCGAATACCAATGTTTTGAACTCCCTCTTTAAGTTTGTGTGAAAAACGCGTACCATTTTCTTTTATACTAGCGTAGTAAAATGATCCTTTTTTTGTTCTCTCAAAATATTTTCTCTTAAATTCTACGCATTCCTCAATGGAAGTATTCGCCTGAGAAACCCAATAGGCCCGGCTAAAGCCTTTATACGATTCGTATTGAGGCTTCTTGTCTCCATTGGAAAGACGGACGCCCATGCAAGAGCACCCGCTCCAATCTAGAAGCATCTCAACTAAGGCATCCACATATTCTTGAGGTGAAGCGAGATTGCCTGGTAATTTCTGAAGTAAATATACAGCATTAATGAATCGGTCCCTCTCTACGCGGTTAAATGCCTCATCCTTCAATTTTTGATCTGTCGCCTTTTTAAGATCATTTTCAGCCCTTTTACGGTCAGTAATATCACGGATATTGCACTGAATGACTTTTTTGCCATCAACCGTATACACGTTACTGACAAACTCTACTGCAATCTTATGGCCGTCCTGCGCCTGCAAAGGCAGATCTTCATACCGGATATATCGTTCTCTTTGTAATTTTAAAAAATCCGCCTTGATCGCTTTAATGTCTTTAAAGGCCCCGATCTGCCATAGTTTCTTTCCTAAGAATTCATCCCGCGAATAACCCAACATATCCATCAAGAATGGGTTAACTTCATTTATTTTCCCCGTAATCGCATCAAGGATCAAGATCCCATCTTGAGCAGTCTCAAAAAGCCGCCGGAAACGCATCTCCGAAACCTTCAAAGTATTCAGAATACGATTATATTTCATTGAGTCACATAATGCTGTTGAGGTCACTTTTTCATATTTCATTATGGTGACATTTTATGAGAAATAGAAAAACGGTCAATGGTACTGGGGTATAATGGCCCCAAAAATCTAGACCACTAAAAGTAAAATCAGAGATATAATTTC
>CAYZLU010000361.1:0-2905 GCA_964479285.1 uncultured Planctomycetales bacterium
AAAGTCAACGGTTTAAGAGATGTTAATTTTCTTTTAGACACCCCTTTGACTTTAAAATCAGAGACCGCTGCTGCGTGTACGATAATATCGTATTTCTTAAAGACCTCTTGGCGTAAAATACGGGCCAATTCATCAAAAAAACGGTATTTGATGATTTTAATCTTTTTATCTTTCAGCTCATGCGTCACCGGGCCTTCAATAAGGGTAACAAATGCCCTTTTCCTTCGAAATGCCTGGGCTATCAAATGGCCCATTTCCCCTGTGGAAACATTACTGATGACACGCACATCATCGATGGGGACCCAGGTCGGGCCACAAGTGACAAGCACTCGTATTTTCATAAACCAATAAGTTTCAAAATATCTTTTTTGTCCGCCTTAATCACCTTAGGTTCGGGCAAATCTTTCATCGCAGTTTTAGGATCTTTAAGACCATGCCCGGTCACCGTGCATACCAGACGTCTTCCCTGATGGCCCTTAAAATATTCAGTTTTAGTCAACTTGATGACCCCAGCAACGGACGCCGCAGACGCAGGTTCCACAAAAACCCCTGAAAAAGCCGCCAATTGATGATACGCTTGCAGGATTTCTTCGTCTGTGACAGCATCAATCAACCCTCTGGATTGATCACGGGCCTCCAAGGCTGCTTTCCAACTGGCTGGATTACCAATACGAATGGCGGTGGCAATCGTTTCAGGATTATCAATAATGCGATTATGGACAATCGGCGCTGAACCAGCTGCTTGAAAACCCAGCATTCTAGGTAAATTTCTTGATTTTTTAGTTGAATGGTATTCTTTATATCCCTTCCAATAAGCTGTAATATTGCCGGCATTTCCTACTGGAATCGCATGAAAATCTGGGGCATCACCTAAAAAATCACATATTTCAAAGGCCGCTGTCTTTTGTCCCTCAATGCGAAATGGGTTTAATGAATTCACAAGCTCCACCGGGTAATTAGAGGTAATTTCTTTGACTAAATCGAGCGCCTCATCAAAATTACCCTCAATAGCAATCACCTGTGCCTGGTGGATCATGGCCTGGGCCAGTTTGCCCATGGCAATATTGCCATTAGGAATAATCACCACACATTTAATTCCAGCCCGGGCGGCATAAGCCGCCGCGGAGGCGGACGTATTTCCGGTGGACGCGCACATGACAATTTCAGAGCCTTTTTCACAGGCTTTAGAGATGGCCATGGTCATGCCACGGTCTTTAAAAGAACCTGTAGGATTCAACCCTTCATATTTTAAAAATACTTGTAGACCCGTGATCTTGTTCAAAAATTCCACCGGAATCAACGGTGTGTTCCCTTCATATAAAGTGACTACAGGCGTCTTATCGCTGACAGGCAAATATTCACGGTAATGATTTATCAGGCCTGTCCAGCGCATCAAAGTTTCTCCATACGGATGGCGACAGGTTTACCTTTAACAACAGCCAGTTCGGTAATTTTTTCCAGAGCTTCTTTGACCTCGTGCTCGTTGGCTTGATGGGTCAAAATGACAACCGGAACAGTAGATCCCTTGTTTTCCTGTTTTTGGCTTACCGAAGCAATAGAAATGTTATGTTGCCCCAAAACTGTTGTGATGGAAGCGAGAACTCCGGGTTTGTCTATGACCATAAACCGGATATAAAAACGGGTCTCAACCTCCTCAATTTTACGCAAAGATAAATTCTCTACTTCATCAGCGGGGTTAAATGCCCAAATGCATGCCGGAGCATCCACACGAATACCCAAATTAATAAGGTCAGCGACCACGCCCATGGCAGCGGTCATTTGCCCGGCACCTTGGCCTTCAATAAATACGTCCCCCAAAGGGTCTGAGTCTAGAAAAATGGCGTTATCCACCCCATTGACAGTGGCCAGTCCATGGTCCTTGGGGATCATCGTAGGATGCACACGCACATCCAATTTATTACCGGTTTTTTTGGCAATGGCCAAAAGACAAATACTGAGATCCAGACTCTCGGCAAATTCTATATCGTCATGAGAAATATGGTTGATCCCTTCGACATAAATGTCTTTCACGTTGACAAATTTTCCCATGGTGATAAACACCAAAATGGCCAGTTTATAAGCCGCATCCATGCCGCTAATATCAAGGCTGGGATTACTTTCCGCATACCCTTTTTCCTGGGCTTCCTTGAGGGCTTGGGCAAAGGTCAATTTATGTTTGGACATGGCCGTCAGGATAAAATTACAGGTCCCGTTGATGATGCCATAGACACCATTGAACTTATTACCAGCCATACCTTCGGTAATGGTGCGGATGATAGGAACACCGGCACCTACTGACGATTCGAAAAGAATACTGCAACCGTTAGCATCCGCTTCCTTAAATAATTCCAAACCGCATTCGGCAATCAAGGCTTTATTGGCCGTGACTACATGCTTTTTGGCCCTTAAAGCACCCAGGACGATTTCTTTGGCTGGCGATAGACCACCAATAAGCTCTACAACCACATGAATATCAGGATCTTTAAGAATAGCGTGATAGTCCAACGTCAAGGCGGTGTTCTCTAAACCAGGGTTTGGTTTCTTAAATATACTGCGGTCACAAATGGTCTTGATAAAAAAATCCGTCTCATATTTCTCACGCAAGAATTTCCTTCGGCTTTTAAGGGCCTTGACGACTCCCTGTCCTACCACCCCATAGCCGATCAAACCAATATTAATGCAATCCATAAACTTTTCTGTCCTTTAGATTTTGTTTTTTAGATCATAACTTTCAATTTTCTGAAGAACCCCCAAGGCTTGTTCCGGGATTTTCTGGAATTTTAACCGGATTTCATAAATCATTTCAGGGATTTTTTCTCTGCATTCCAGGACAATCCCTTCCATTGAAATAGAATTGCTGATAAAAGGTGTTTTCAAGTCAATCTTTAAAACAACACCCTCTTTC
>CAYZLU010000362.1:0-2898 GCA_964479285.1 uncultured Planctomycetales bacterium
TAGTCTGCCTGAACAGGTAAGGGTGGCCATTGTACGGGATTCCAGGGAAGTGGATTTGGCCATCCATGGTGGATATCGGCTTCGGGACTTGTCCTCAGGCAAGGTCATAGGCCATGGACACTTTTTGGTAGAGAGCAAGGTAAGGCTTTTAGACCGTGGCATTTTGATGGGTCTGGATGTTTATCCAGCCAGGAGATTGATCATTGAGCCGGCCCAGGATGCTTCCATTATCATTGATGAACGTCCCTTCCGAGGTGAAGTCACGTTTATCCGCACACCTGATAACCGTATCACGGTAGTCAATGATATCAACGTTGAAGATTATATCAAGGGCGTGCTTTACCATGAGGTCTCGCATCATTGGCCGATGGAGGCATTAAAAGCCCAAGCTGTTGCTGCACGTACCTATGCTTTGTATTCTATTAATCCGACTGGTAAACCTTATGATGTTACTAATGATATTTATTCCCAGGTTTATGGGGGAAGAAATTCAGAGCGGTACCGGACGGATTTGGCGGTTGATTACACCAGGGGCCAGGTCTTGACCTACAATGGCCAGATCATTCCGGCGTATTTTCATGCTACCTGCGGCGGTGCGACCGAAGATGCACGGGAATTATGGAATGTCCCGGACATGCCGCCGCTTAGGTGTGTCCCATGCCCATTTTGCCAGGATTCGCCGCACATGCATTGGAAGAAGAATTTCAGGCTTCGGGACATACAGGATGCGCTTAATCTCCACGGTTACAATGTCAGCAGCATAAAGGACATAAGTATAGTCGATCGAGACCGCAGTGAGCGTATTGACCATTTGAAAATCATCCAGAAGAATGGCCAGGAGCTCATGCTTAAAGGTAAAGATTTCCGTGATATCATGGGACCTAATGTCCTTATGAGTAATAATTATGAAATTTTTCAAAAAGGCTATTACATAGACGTCATCGGCAAGGGTTGGGGGCATGGGGTGGGTATGTGCCAATGGGGCGCCCTTGGAATGGCCCGCCAGCAATTTAATTATAAACAAATCCTTGCTTATTATTATCCGCAATCTGTACTGACCAATTATCATGAACTTCCAAAATCAGAGACCATCAAAGACAGCAAACCATCCTAATCTTGGCAATATTTTTAAATTGCAGTCTTATTTTTATCGGCTGCCTGACGAATTAATAGCTCAAAAACCTCTGCCTGACAGGACCCAAGCACGGCTTTTGGTTGTTGATCGTAAACAAGGGACCATCAGGCACGATACTTTCAACCACTTGGACGGTCATCTGCCAAGCAGTTCTCACTTGGTCCTTAACAATAGCAGGGTCATCCCGGCGCGTTTATTGGGGCATAGGTCGACTGGGGGCTCTGTTGAGGTTTTTTTGTTGAATCCTTTGGAAGACGGGTATTCTTTTGAGGTTTTACTGCGGCCGTTAAAGAAAATCAGGGAAGGTGAAGAATTAAATTTTGGGCATGGCATCAGCGCGTCGCTCGTGAAGAAAGAAAAGCGCATCGTGCGTTTCAATAAAAAGAACATTCTTCGACATCTCAAAGAAGTAGGGCATATCCCATTACCGCCATACATTAAGAGGCCGGACACACCGAGTGATAGTGAAGACTATCAAACCGTATACGCCAGAATGCCAGGTTCAGTGGCCTCTCCAACTGCAGGGTTACATTTCACTAAAGGCCAAATCTTGGACCTTAAAGCCAGTGGTCATAGGTTCTCAGAACTGACACTACATATTAATTATGGGACATTTAAGCCTGTCGAATGCGCTGATATCCGTTTGCATCCAATGCATACCGAACATTACAGCATCAAACCAACGGCGCATGAAAGTATCTTGAAGGCAAAGAAAAATTCAAGGTCATTGGTGGCGGTAGGGACGACAAGTTGTCGTGTGCTTGAATCTGTCGCTGACAACAAGGCGCTTACCGGCAGCACTGATAAATTTATTTATCCGGGCTATAAGTTTCAGTTGGTTGATGCTCTGATAACCAATTTTCATCTGCCTTACAGCACTTTGTTGATGTTAGTTTGTGCTTTTGGCGGATACGATTTGGTCATGAAGGCATATAAAGAGGCGATAAAGAGGCGTTATCGGTTTTACAGCTATGGAGACGCCATGCTGATCCTTTGACCAATTCTTACCATTACGGCTTCTTCCTTCTTTTGATTATTTACGATAAATTAATAATTAATCAAAAAAATAGACTTAAAATCAAAAAATATCCATCAATTGACCACATTTGATTCATCAATGGCAGCACAGGTGGTTGGCTTGACACATGTATAAACATGTGGCATACTTGAGAAACAGTCAAATTTTTAGTTAAAAAATGTTCAGAAACAAAGAAAAGAGCAGGAAGAGTGTTTTGCTCTTTATTATTTTGCAGGCATGAACAAACATGACCAAAGGGCGATCGAAACATGGTTAAGCATAATAAAAAAGCTACGGTAATAAAATATTTTTTAAGTTTATATTTATTTGGGATTTCTGGTATTTGTTTGGCCGAAGTCACTAATAATGGACAGACAAATTATTCTGGAGAATTTTCTTATCAAATTGATCCGGGGGACACCATACAAATCAATGTGTGGAGGCATCCAGACCTTGCAATGAAGGTCATGGTTAGGCCGGATTGCAAGATCGCATTTCCTTTAGTTGATGAGATAGATGTTTGTAATATTACGCCTGAAACATTGAAAAAAGAACTCGATGTGAAGCTTGGCAGGATCATTCGCGATCCTGAAGTGACTGTTAATGTTATTGGATTTGAGAGCAAAAAAATCTTCGTATTGGGAGAGGTCACCCAGCCAGGTGTTTATCCGTTTGAAGGTCAGGAAAGGGTCCTTGATGCTTTAAGCAAAGCTGGGGGATACAATGACGAAACAGCCGCACTTAA
>CAYZLU010000363.1:0-2898 GCA_964479285.1 uncultured Planctomycetales bacterium
TTATAATGGGTAAAGGTGCTCTGGAGGTACTCATATAAAAAGGGCCAAAGGTCTTGGTCATGGCACGGGTGGCTTTTTTAGCTTCAATATAGTCACAGGGACAAATCACCTTCATATTAGGCAGGACACGCATGATGGCAAAATCTTCCAGGCATTGGGCGCTGGCACCGTCTTCACCAACAGTGACCCCGCCATGGGAGCAAACGACCTTCACATTGCAATTATTATAACAGACATCCAAACGGATCATGTCATAGGCACGATTCGTTAAAAAAACCGCGAATGATGTGGCAAAAGCCACATAGCCCTGGGTGCTTAACCCAGCAGCTGTACCTACCACATCCTGCTCTGTAATGCCTAAGTTAAAAAACCGCCCAGGGAATTCCTTTTTAAAATATTCAGCGCGGGTCGCATCTTCAAGATCACCTGAAGTGACCACGATATTAGGGTTGATTTTCCCCAATGCGACCAACTCTTCGCCAAAACCATCTCTTGTTGGGGTGGGTTTCATGTCCATTTATTTTAACTCCGCCAAGGCCTGGGCCAACTGTTCCTTGTTCGGCGCCTTACCATGCCAGGCACTTTTACCTTCCATAAAAGAAACACCTTTGCCTTTAACAGTGTTGGCGATGATCACGGTAGGCTTGGTTTGGGTGTTATTGAACTCATCAAAAGCACCCTTGAGGGCTTCAATGCTATGACCATCAAATTCAAGCACATGCCATCCAAATTCAGCCCACTTTTGGGCCAACGGTTCCAAATTTTTTATCTCATTAGTAGGTCCATTTTCCTGCACTTTGTTGCAATCAATGATGGCACAAACATGGTCCAGTTTATAATGGGCAGCAGTCATGGCCGCTTCCCAAACTGAACCTTCCTGGATTTCTCCATCACCCATTACACAATAAACTTTAAAATCCTTGCCGCGCATTCGAGCAGCCAATGCGATCCCATTGGCAAACGACAAGCCGTGGCCCAATGAACCTGTATTAAATTCCACCCCTGGGACCTTGGTGTGCACATGGCCTTGCAGCCTGGCACCAAATTTTCTAAAAGTTTTTAATTCTTCTTTAGGGAAATACCCAAAGTTGGCCAGCGTCACATACACCACAGGTGAGACATGGCCCTTGGAAACAATCACGCGGTCGCGGTCTTCCCAATGAGGATCACTGGGTTTATGGTTCATTTGATAGCCATACAAGGTAAGAAAAATTTCAACGGCTGATAAAGAGCCGCCAGGGTGACCAGAACCTGCAGTCTCCACAGTTTCTAAAATATCACGACGGAAAGTCAACGCTTTCTTTTTGAAGGACTCGATATCTATTGTTTTAGGGGACATAAACTTCCAAAACTGGTGGGCCATGCAGGACTCGAACCTGCCACCCTCTGATTAAGAGTCAGATGCTCTACCGGATGAGCTAATGGCCCGAATCATTGTAACTGTATTAATACTATATTGTTGCAAACGTAAATTCTTCATCGATATTTTCGTTAATAGTGCTTGGCGTCCCAATTGTGTCCATACACTATTCAAATCAACACCGCTCATGACCAAATGCGAGGCTGCTGTAGTCTTAAGCCATGAAAACGAATGTCTTTTATACCAGACTTTTGAATGGCTGTAAAGAAGCTTTTCTTAATATATCCCGCTAAAATAAAAATGTCTGTTTTTAATTTCCTGACAGATAAAGCACTTCAAAATCAAAAATAATCCTTACACAGTTTTTTCAGTGGCCCCTAAATTTAGCCCCAAAATCTGAGACAAATTGGTTACCTGCGTCATTTGGCGGATGGTAAACGTCGCTCCAGTCACTTGAGCAGCATCTATTGTTGTGCCGTTAAAATTAAACTTAAAATCTTCTCCTTCTTTGTTAACCTGTATGCTCATTTGCGCCGGATTAAGGTCAATACCGCCCTTTATTGTTTTACCACTACTTATCAGAAACATAGCCAATCGAGAATGCGTGGACTGCGCTGAGATAGGAGCGGGTTTCAAAGAACGTAAAATTTTCCAACTGAAAGTCTTTTTACTTACAGTTTTTTGGCGCCAGTTTTCAAGAGGCGCTATCCAATATGGGATTGGATAAATAATTGGCGCTAATTTCTTCCTGATATACGGCTCTTTCCAATAAATGATTAAATCGCCATTAGCGGCAATTGCAAACGCGCGAGGTGCTATGTCTTTATTAGTCAAAAGCCATCTTAACCGTGTAAACAGTTTGCCATCTTTTAATTTATCATTTTGTTTATAAGACAGATAGGCCTCGGTAATCTTGGTAACGGAATACTTCTTATCAAAATTCTCTGTTAGCTGTCTGACTCGATTATAAGAAGCATAACTTTTTAAAGATAACCAAACATTAAAATCGAATAACGCAAAGACATCATTAGATTTAATATAATTGTATATCCGGATTCCATAAAATAAAAAAAGCGCCGCATAAATCATGTCCCTAGATTTATTAAATCTAATTAAATATTCATGCGCATCGGCATCATTTTTAATAAATTTTAAAGGTATTCGTGTTGTCGAAGGAATACCTACCAATTTTTGCGGCTGGGCATTCATGGCCAAGTCCGGAAGCTTACCTATCGGAATACGTACAGTAAACGTTGTGCCTGCACCTTCCGAACTCTCAAGTTCTATGCGGCCTTCATAATTATCAACTACGATATCTCTCATTATAGTCAAACCTAACCCGTTACCATCTCCCCTTGATACTGCATTTGGAGCTCTGTATCGATACATCCAAACTTTTCTTTTCTCTGATTCGGGAATACCAATACCTGTATCTTTAACAGAAAAAACAACATCTTTTTCTTCTTGCCGTAAAGCTACCGTGACAGTGCCACCGTCAGGGGTATATTTCAAAGCATTTGTTATCAACTCTAGTATCA
>CAYZLU010000364.1:0-2884 GCA_964479285.1 uncultured Planctomycetales bacterium
AACAGCGAGGTTTAATCTTTGGGGATCGAGGATTTCCAGGGCCACGCGTTTAATGTCAGATTGGGTCACGGCCTTGATCTTTTTGATGACATCTGCCATGCTCTTGACCTGGTCATTGCTAATGACACCCCCGCCCATCCAAAGCATTTGGTCCATGGTGTCTTCCAGGCCTAATAAAAATTGCCCCATATAATATTCCTGGGCGCGCTTGAATTCATCCTCTTTGACGCCGCCCTTGCCGAGATTAGCAAAGACTTTAAGGACCAATCCCAGGGCATCAACAATCTTGGCATTGTCTACACCGGCACGCACCATGAAAACCCCTGTATCATTCAGGCTTTTGATGCCGCTGGAAATCGAATAGGCCAGCCCGCGCTTTTCGCGCACCTCATTAAACAAACGGCTGGACATATTGCCACCCAAAATAATACTCAACAAGGCCAGGACATAATAATCTTTGTGATTGGTCTCATAAGCCAGGTAACCCAGCGCCAAATGCATTTGTTCAGTCTGTTTGTGATATAGATGGATGGCTGGTTTATCTTGATTACGACGGGCAGGGATGTAAGATGATGGCAGAGGGCCTGTCATTCGTCCTAATTTGGCAGTTACTAATCCCACCAACTCTTCATGCTTGATTGAGCCGCAGGCGGAAATCACCGTATTTGCCGGGACATAATGGGTATTTTTAAAATTTTTCAAATGGGCCGTGGACATTTCACTGACCGACTTTGAGGAGCCGGCAAGACTTTGCCCTAAAGGATGTTCAGGATATAAAAGCGCCTCGAGAAGCTCTCCCACATAATATTGCGGCAGGTCATGGTACATCTTGATCTCTTCCAAAATGACGGCACGTTCTTTCTCAAGGTCTTTGGGTGTGATCTTGGGGAAAAAACTGATATCTGCCAGAATATCAAAAGTCTGATTCAGGTGGGAAGCCGGCACCTTGGCATAATAACAGGTTTCTTCCTCAGCGGTAAACGCATTAAGATTACCGCCAACACCCTCGACAAGTTGTTTGATTTCATCGCATGAATATTGAGCGCTGCCCTTGAAGGCCATGTGTTCTAAAAAATGAGCTACACCTTTATTATCTGCGCCCTCATAACGGCCACCCGCCGCCAGCCAAACGCCAATGGAAACACTTGGGCGGTCTTTAAATTCCTGGGTGACAATACGGACCTTATTTGGTAATTGAGTAATTCGGCGCATTTTATTGTTCTTTCAGGGATTGCTTCGCTCGCAAAGACACAACTAACGAACGGACATAAGTGGAAACTTTGCTGACAAGGTCCTTCTGCCCCTTTTGCGCTTCAATGCTTTTGACAATAGCACTGCCGACAATGACACCGTCAGCAGCGAGGCCTATGTCCCTGACCTGTTGGGGGGTTGAAATGCCAAAACCAGCACAGACCGGCTTTGAGGTCAGGCGTTTGATATGATTGATTTTTTTAACCACTGATTGGGCGACAGCTTTTTGGGTCCCGGTAATACCAGTCAAAGATACATAATAAACAAAACCGCTAGAAGCTTTGGTGTTGGCCAGGATACGCCTATCCTGTGAAGTCGGTGCGACAAAAAAAATGGTGGCGATATCGTGACGTATTGCCTCCTGGCGTAAGACCTTGGCCTCTTCCGGCGGCAGATCCGGGACGATCAATCCATCCACACCTGCCTCGGCACAAGCTTTAATAAATTTCACTTCTCCAAAACGCAATATGGGATTATACGAGGTCATTAATGCGATGGGGACGGATGTTTTTGCACGGATGGTCCAGACCGTTTCCAATATTCTTTTGACCGTTGTTCCCTTTTTTAAGGCCCGGAAATAAGACGCCTGGATCGTGGGGCCGTCAGCCAAAGGGTCGGAAAAAGGCACGCCTAATTCGATAATATCGACCCCTGCTTTTTCAAAAGACAGGACAAGGTCTTCCGTCGTTTTCAGATCTGGATCACCAGCGGTGATGAAAGCGATGAAGGCCTTGTGTTTTTGGGCTTTAAGAAATTGGAATTTCTGTTCAATCCTGTTCATATAAATTGTGAAATTTGGTTCATGTCCTTGTCCCCCCGGCCAGAAAGGCAGACGATCACTGTCGAACTTTTCTTGACACGACGGGCTAGTTTTTGTAAATAGGCAATGGCATGGGACGTCTCCAGCGCCGGGATGATGCCTTCGAGGCGGGCCAAAAGCTTAAGGCCCTCTATGGCTTCCTTGTCTGTAATGGTGACATACTCGGCGCGTTTGCTTTGTCGATAATAGGCATGCTCAGGGCCGACCCCAGGATAATCCAGCCCCGCGGCAATGGAATGGGCCACCTGCACCTGTCCATCATTGTCTTGCAGCAGCATGCTTTTACTCCCATGCAAAACGCCAATCTGCCCCCGTGTTAATGTCGCGGAGTGCTGGTTGGTATGCAAACCATGGCCAGCAGCTTCCACTCCTATCATCTTGACGGGACGATCTGCGTAAAAAGCATGAAACAGCCCCATGGCATTGCTGCCGCCACCCACACAAGCTAAAAGATAATCCGGCAACTTCTTTTCTTTGGATAAAAATTGGCGGCGGGCTTCGCGGCCTATGATCGATTGGAAATCACGCACCATGGCCGGATATGGATGAAACCCTGCCACAGAACCGATGATATAAAATGTATCCGCCACATTGGTCACCCAGTCCCGTACCGCTTCATTCATGGCATCTTTAAGCGTCTTAGACCCGCTTTCGACAGGGACGACGTGCGCACCCATCAATTTCATGCGCACCACATTCAATGATTGGCGCTTAACGTCCTCAGCACCCATATACACGACACACCTAAGACCAAATAAAGCAGCAGCTGTGGCTGTGGCCACTCCATGCTGGCCAGCACCGGTTTCAGCAATG
>CAYZLU010000365.1:0-2857 GCA_964479285.1 uncultured Planctomycetales bacterium
CTCTTGTTGTTTCTTGGAAACTTGCCGCGGAAATAAAACTTTCCGTCGTCAAAGACACCTTTGTGATCCCCAAAAGCAAAGGTGTTGCCTGGGCAGGTTTACCTTTTTTCTTCAACACGGCCTCATTGGCCTTTTTGAATGTTATACGGTCAACCTGGTCACCCACCAAGAATTCAGTATCACCTGAATCATCAATGCGCACTTTTTTCAACATTTGCGCGATGATAATTTCTATGTGCTTATCATTGATACGAACGCCCTGCAGGCGATAAACTTCCTGAACCTCATTTAATAAATATTCCTGCAAAGCCTTGTCCCCGCAAACACGTAGAATATCTTGAGGGACGACTGGCCCGTCTGTCAACTGCTGGCCTGCAAAAACATGGTCCCCTTTATAAACATTGGGATGCTTACCGTGAGGAATGGTATATTCCTTGGCCGTACCGGTGGCACTCTTGACAATGATGGTGCGTAATCCTTTTTTGTCTTCGCCGAATTCGCAAACACCATCGATCTCAGCAATAACAGCGGGGTCCTTGGGACGACGTGCTTCAAAGAGCTCGGCGACCCGGGGCAGACCGCCGGTGATGTCACGGGTCTTGGAGGCACCCCGCGGGATTTTGGCGATCAACTCTCCCGCCGCTATATCGTCCTTATCATTCACCAGGATGTGGGCACCCGTTGGGATCGAATAGATCCCCACGATTTCGCCCTTGCTATCAGTGATGATGATCTGCGGGTGGAATTCCTGTTTATGTTCAACGACTACACGCTCAACGACCCCGGTGACGGGATTCTCTTCGCGCTGGTAGGTCGTTCCTTCGATTAAGTCCTCAAAGGATACACGACCCTGGGCCTCAGTGATGATGGGGATGGTATACGGGTCCCATGTCGCCACCACCGCACCCTTAACAACAGTTTGACCATCGGAATAAGCCAACGCCGTACCTTGCGGCAAAAGATGGCGCTAAAATTCACGTCCGTACTCGTTGTTGATACTGACAGAACCATTGCGGTTTAAGACAATGAATTCTTTTCCGCGGGCAACGACACGCAGGGTATGGTATTTAAGGACACCATCCTGTTTGACCTTGATAAAGGACTGTTCAATGGTACGTGATGCTGTACCGCCGATGTGAAAAGTACGCATGGTCAGCTGTGTACCTGGCTCACCGATACTTTGGGCCGCTATAGTACCGACCGCTTCACCGATCTCAACAATGCGATGAGTGGCCAAATTGCGCCCATAACATTTAACGCAAACACCGATCCCCGCCTCACAAGTCAACACGGAGCGGATACGCACTTTTTCAACACCCAACTGCTCAATCAAATCAGCTTTTTCTTCAGTGATCTCTTCACCGGCAGCAACGACCTGCTGGTCAGTGACGACGTCTAATATATTGTCCAAAGCCACACGGCCAACAATCCGCTCTTTGAGCGTTACCACCATCTCATCACCTTCGGTGATGGCAGCGACCGTAATGCCGTTGACCGTGCCGCAGTCTTCAAGATTGACGACCATCTCCTGGGCAACGTCGACCAGGCGGCGTGTCAAATACCCGGCGTCGGCCGTTTTAAGGGCTGTATCTGCCAGGCCTTTACGCGCACCATGGGTGGAAATAAAATATTCCAAGACCGTCAATCCTTCACGGAAAGAAGCGGTAATAGGGTTCTCAATGATCTCTCCTGATGGTTTGGCCATCAGCCCGCGCATGCCTGAAAGCTGGCGTATTTGCAGTTTAGAACCACGGGCGCCGGAATCAGCCATGATGTAAACCGGATTGAACTGGTCCATTTTCTTAAAGACCAGGTCTGACAAAGTTTCCGTCGTATGGGTCCAAATATCTATGACCTTATTGTATCGCTCACGCCCGGTGATGATACCTTTACGGTATTGGTCATCCACTTTGGCGACTTCCTGCTTGGCGCTGGCAATGATTCGGGGCTTGTCTTCAGGGATCGTCAAATCAGACATGGCAATGGAAATACCCGCTTCAGTGGCCCTTATAAAACCCAACGTTTTGACATCATCCAGGAGTTTCACGGTGCGGTGATGACCAAAACGCTTATAGCAATCGGCGATCACAGAACCAATCCGTTTTTTATCCAAAAGATCATTCACAAAACCATATTCTTGCGGCAAGACTTCATTAAAGAAAACCCGACCAACAGTCGTTTCAATGATCTTAGAGGTGGTACCCGTGACAGGTATTTCCTTTTTGGGTTTATCTTTATCATAAGGCTGGATGACCATGGAAGGCTTTTCCTGGCCCCAGACATTTGACAACAAACGTAATTTGATGCGCGCATGCAATTCCACATAGCCATCTGTATATGCCACCTTGACTTCATCAATGGAACCAAACAAGTGGCCTTCGCCAACCGCCCCCGGGCGCTCCTTGGTCAGGTAATAGAGGCCAAGAACGATGTCCTGGGTAGGGGAAACGATCGGACGTCCGTCAGCCGGAGAAAATAAATTGTTGACAGACAATAGTTGCAAACGGCATTCGATCTGTGCTTCCAAAGAAAGGGGAATATGCACTGCCATCTGGTCCCCGTCAAAGTCCGCGTTAAAAGCAGTACAAACGAGGGGGTGCAATTTAATGGCCTTACCTTCGATCAATACCGGCTGAAAGGCCTGGATGGACAACCGGTGGAGAGTAGGAGCTCGGTTTAACATTACAGGATGGTCCTGGATGACCTCATCCAAAATGTCCCAGACCTCGATCTTGGCGCGCTCTACCATCCGTTTAGCACCTTTGATCGTATGTACAAAACCTTTTTCACGCAATTTGCGGATGATAAAAGGCTCAAATAATTCCAACGCCATTTTCTTAGGCAGACCGCATTGATG
>CAYZLU010000366.1:0-2855 GCA_964479285.1 uncultured Planctomycetales bacterium
TCAAAATAAGTTTTTTCAATATCACGGTTGAGTTTGGAATTTTCAATGGCAATGGCTGTTTGGGAAGCAAGATTAAAGACCAATTCTAAATCCTCTTGCGAAAAATTCTCTTTCTGCCCTTCAGGCCTGCTCACAGTCATGATGCCGCTGACACGTTCGTGGTAGATCAGGGGTGCACAAAGCAATGTCTCCCCAAAGAATTCTTTTATTAATGGATTGCCCTCATTTTGTAGAAAAATACCAGATACGCACTGGGGGTGTTTATCCGACAATACTTTGACTAAAGGAGAGCCGTCAAACAGTTTCAAGTGGATCTTTTTCTTCATGTCATATTCGGCGCCGTAAACGCTGTTAACGATCAATTCTGTTTTTTTATCGTTTAAAAGAAGTAATGTGCCGACATTGCCGTTTAAAGCGTTAGTAAGGGTCTCAAGGATCAAATCAAGGAAGGTGTCGATATTTTCCATGTTGGAGATGCCATGGCCAACCCTGGACATCACCGTATGCAGTGTTTGTTTGGCCAGTTCGAGGCTGCGGACATTTTCTTCTAATCGTTGGGTCACTGCGGAAAAAGACCGGCTTAAGATGACGATCTCATTTTCTCCTTGGCTGAGTTCATTGACGGTGTCAGGACTTAATAAATTTTCCAGGGCTTTACTGTTTTGTTTCGAGATGTCTATGACCTTAACAAGTAAAGAACGGATGGTAATAAATCCGATAAGAACACCTAAAACCATCAGGACCATGACGAACGTATAGTTTAATTTGCTAATATTAAGGTAGCCTTGATGGTCAGTTTGAAGGTAGATATAGAAAAGCAGGGCCATTGGAATAATGGACGTAATCAGAAATAGAACGGTGAATTTTCGCAGGATGGATGCGTCTTCAAAGGATGCCAGAAAAAGAATCTTTTTATTGTCTTTTTTCATCAACACTTCTTTCTAAATGCCTTTAGAGATTATTTTTTTCTCTAAATGATCCATTTTTCCCTGTTTTGTAGCAAATCTGTCCTTCTTTGTATTTCGGCGTTTACTTTACCCTTAATTTTGCACCTTGAAAAGAAAAATTTCATTTTAATATTACAAGCTTTAAATAGTATAGCATATAAAAAACACGTCGAAATGGCATTCATTATATATCACATTTATTTGACATAAAATTAAATATACAGTATAATTATTTTGATGAAAAAAATGTTTCTATTTTGTATTTTCTTTTTGGCCACAAGTCTGGGTAGGGCGCAAAACATAGACGTTTATTTTTCACCCAACGGCGGATGCCAACAAGCGGTCATTTCTGAAATAAGGAAGGCGACCCAAACGATTGATATTGCCATGTATTATCTTAGTTCCAGGGAGATCGCCCAGGCCTTGGTCCGTGCCCATGACAATAATGTCAGGGTGAGGATTGTCCTAGATCAGGGACAGGAAATTGAATCCGCGTCCAAAAGTGGATACCTCATCAAGCATGGTTTCCAGATCAGGTATCATTTGGGTTTTGGTCTCATGCACAATAAATTTGCCATTATCGATGGTAAATCGATGATCACAGGATCTTTTAACTGGACATTGACGGCTGAAGAAAGGAATGAAGAAAACTTGCTTGTGATTTCCGATAGAAAGACTATAGAAAAATACGAGGGACGCTTCGATTATTTATGGAATACCAGCCGCCTTGACTCAAGGAATGCAAAGGGGCTTGACGCTTTTCCCGCCTGGTTCTGCAGCACATACCATCTTTTTTGCAGTAATTAGATGCTTATTAAACACTAATTGTATATAATACTGACAAAATATTAAATTGTCCCTTCACAAGAAATACAATGGCTGAATAGGGGGAAGATTATGGTAAAAGTAAGGGCCGTGATTATTTTGTTGGTGGGGTTTTTGATAGCGCCTTTCTTTTTGGGGCCAGGTGCTACAGCAGATGATCGACCAAGCGGAAATGGCCAAACCCAGGTCGTTAACGACGAAGGCTATGGAAATGCTGATACGGAATACCTTAACAGCGAGGATGATTTGATTAATGATGAAGGAATTTCCGGTTCTCAGGAAAATGCATACGCAAAGTGAAGTAAAAGGGAATGTTAACAAATTAAGAATAAGTGTTGTTGCTGTTCTTTTTTTGCTGTCTTGCCCAACCCTCTGGTCTGATGACATTTCTTCCGCGCCTGCCATTGATACTTATAATAAAGCTGTCCAGTTGTATGAGGCCAAACAGTGGGACGCAGCCAAAGAATATTTCCATCAGTATTTGGCCGAATATTCAGACACCCCGTTGTATGTGACCTGCCTTTATTATTTGGCGTATTGTTACCAGCAGCTAGGAGAGAAGGACCAAGCCATTCTTCTTTACCACAAGGTCATAGACCAGGCTCAGGGAGGGGACGCCTTTTGGGGAGAAATGGCGCAAAAACGCATTGAAGAATCATTAGGTACCCTAAAAGAATAGCCCCGCCAAAAGGCGGGGCTTTCTTTTGAATCTATCCTGTAGGAAAGATTACGGAGTTAAAACACCACCTGTTGTAATGGTTTCAACGGTGGATCCTGTGCTTCCGATGCTCAATGGTGTCGCCTTGATCGTGTAACCGGAAGTACTCATCCCTGTACAGTCATAGTTATAACCTGCAAGCGGTGAGTTGGCGCAATAAGCCGTATTAAGGAACGGAGGCGTTGCCCCAGTCAATGAAGTTTCATTACCAGGATAGTTGCCGTTGTTAGCCGTCCCATAAGACTCTGCGGCTGTTGACATTGCCCGCAACGTAGCTTTGGCCAAAGCATCATTAGATGACATCCTGGCACGCAGCAGGTTAGGGATCGCAATCGCCGCCAGCAAAGCAATGATCGCAACTACGA
>CAYZLU010000367.1:0-2835 GCA_964479285.1 uncultured Planctomycetales bacterium
GCCCTATCAAGGTCTGGCTGCCATTGAGATTGTTTTTAACATGACTGGGAAAGGGACCAGCCAATGAGTTTGTCAGGCCCAGGCAAAGAACCGCTAAAAAGGCCACAAAGAAAATATTAGGACTTGTCTTGTCCGGAAAATCTTTCTCCATACCCCTCACTCTCTATTGCACAGGCAAAAAGGCCCAATTGCTTCGACTTCGTAAAGTTGTGTCAAAAGGCCCAATTGCTTCGACTTCGTAAAGTTGTGTCATTGCGAGGAGCGTCTTTCAGCGACGAACTACTGTGAGTGTCCGACATGAGGACCGAAGCAATCTCTTTAAAAGATTATTTCGCTTCGCTCGCAACGACACCTAAACAAAAAAGCGCCCCTAAAAAACAAGGCCCCTAAATTGCATACAAGGTTTACGGAAGAAAGTGGATATATTTATAAGGAGTATGGTATGAAGACGAAAGGAAATTTTGAGATGACCAGCTTGTCGACGATATGCTGTCATGCGTTTCTACCTGGATTAAAATATTTCTTGCATGTGAATAATTAACTATAACACATAAATAAATATTTTGTCAAATTTCAAGAAAAATCTTAACTTTTTCTTAACTTATTCATTACTTTTTAAAACAAAGCAATCTGCTAATAACAAACAGCTCCACTCCAAGTTTCTCCTGCAGGGCATTGACAAAACCATTCACCATTCGCTGAGTCACCCGAAGTATCCAGACGACTACAAGTTTGTCCTCCCGCACAGGCACATTGGACAGTATTACTAGTATTCTGACAAGCCTGGCCAACCGTACAAGTCGGTGTTGTACACTGAGCGTTGTTTCCTGCGCCTGTCCCCTGACATATTTGTACACCTTGACATGGGCAATGCTCAATCGACCCTGGACAACCAACACTAGTACCCTGTGTGCATGAACCATTCCAAGCACAAGGTGATAAATTTGGAGTGCAACATTAACTTGTTTTCGGATCACAAAAAGCTGTAGAATAAGGATTTCCAGCTTTACATTGTGTATCAGACGTACAAGTGCCACCACCACCCCCAGTACAAACGTTGTTTGTGCAAGGGCCTGAGCAGGTACCATCTACAGTACATGCATTGCCGCAACTATCAGTACCATAAGTCATGACGCCGCATGTATAGACAGCTGAACAGTTCGTGCAATTCCCCCCATTAGTAGATTGCACAGGCGTGGCACAAAAACCAGATATACAAGATTGGCAGGTAGAAGCAGGTGTAGCTGTATTGCATGGATTGCCGCAGCTATCAACACCCGCAGTATATGGTCCACATTGAAAGACAGATGTACAGCCCGTGCAATTCCCGTTTACAGGAGCCCCCCCATTACAGATTCCATTTACGCAGTTTTCATTGTTTGGGCAGTCGGCATCCTTTACACAAGCCACCACCGCAAAAGCTTTACCATTAATTATTTGCACCTGAAAAATCCCACAAGTATTTGGGGAACTACAAAAAGTAAGGTTGTTAATACCCGCCTTCAAGGTTACACCGCTTGCATCCAAGGTCCCGTTAGTCACTGTTGCGCCACCATTAAAGGTCGCAGCGCCATTAACGTTTAAGGCGGTAACTCCTGGAGCAAAAGGATTAATAGTCAAGGCGGCAAATGCCGGTCCTGATCCCGTCACAGTTGAATATCCCTTAAAATTTGTGTTTCCTTGGACCTCCAGCATTGCACCAGGGTTTTGTTCATTGGGCCCAATCACGACATTTCCAATAACAATAGTGTTTCCATTAATAGTAGTTATATCATTACCATTTATTGTTCCTAAATTAGCATTCCCTTTTATACTTATACCCCCGGCATTAACACCTAAACCGCCGGCAGAAACAGTTAACCCATTACTAACGGTTGCGGCACCATTAATTTGTGTTGTATTGATCCCATTTGTCCCTAAAATAGTGTTCCCACTGACATTCGCAGTGCCATTTATCTGTGTTGTATTGGTCCCATTTGCTGTCCCTAAAGTAGTGTTTCCAGTGATATCAGTCGTGCCCTTTAGTGTCGTTGATGTAGCTACTGTCAAAGTATTAGCATTTATTTTGTCGTAATTCCCCTGAGGTGCAGGGTAATAGGTGGTCAGGGTGTCATTAGCGGCATATACATAAAAAGGTGTTAATATCATCAGACAGGAAAGGATAAGATAGCAGGATAAAGATCGACTCATGGTCACACCTCCTTCACTTAAAATATATACGACTTAAGGCCCAAAAGCAAATTTAATGTTAAATGTTTAACAACCATATCATATTTAATATCAATATTTTATGTAAATTTTCGTATTTTTAGAAATACATTTTGTTAGGATTGCTTCGCTACGCTAGCAATGACACTGTCTTCTTCGCATCGACACTGTCTTCCAGAGGGGATTTGCGCCATTTACCTTTGAATATTTTTAAATGCTAAAAATATTCCTGGCAAAGTTCTTTGACACTGTTGACGATCTTGTCTTTTATTTTTGACGGGGTTTTGATACTGATGCTTTCCTGGCTTCTTTTCAAATAATGCATCCGGCCCAGACCGATACTGGCCGCGTACAGGGCTGAGTTATTAAGGCCGGGAGTGGCAGCCCCCATGCGTACAGGCCTGTTGACACGCTCTTCAATGCGTTCAATGGCGCCCGGTAATAAAGACCCGCCGCCCACCATCACAATCCCTTTATTCAAATGGTGGTATAAATGAGACCCTTTAACAACCGTTTCCAGATGTGTCAGAAAATTCTCGATTTCCCAATTGACTGCTTCGCACACCGATTCCCGACGGACCGGGATATAGCCTTTCTCACGCTTGATTAGGATCTCACCGGCGATTT
>CAYZLU010000368.1:0-2831 GCA_964479285.1 uncultured Planctomycetales bacterium
GAGTCCTTAAAATGACCTTATGTCGAACTCGTGTTAACATACATTTCGACATTGCTTCAACTATCGGTATTAATACAATCATCGTTCCCTAAGAATATTTCAACCGCTTAGTAGACAATAACTTACAATCCAATCATAGATTAATAATTCCTTAACACTTTCTTAACACACGCCGTTTATACTTAAAACGTAAATAAACCCCGAAGAGAATTTTTATTATGGCCGTGATTAAAAGAAAATCCAGGGTATTTCGAATTATATGCGGTCTCTTAGTATTTTTATTGATCGAAAATAACCTAGAACGAGTCCAAGCACAAGACACGCCTTTTCTACCAACCCGCAATTATTTTGTTGACCTTTCTATTCCTTATTCTTCACCCGTTTTACGCGGGATGCGGGTATACCCGAATAAACCATTTGAATTCGACTTTATGGTTGGTTCAGGGGACCGCGCTACAATTGACCAGAAAGAAACTTCCCTTCTCATTAAATATTTTCTGACCTGTTTAACGATCCCCCAAGAAGACCTTTGGGTCAATTTGTCCCCTTATGAATCAGGCAGGATCATCCCGGATGAATTAGCATTGACTGATGCCGGAAATACACTTTTGTTGCAGGACAAACTTTTAAAGCAATTGGCTTCTTCACTGACCTATCCGGAATCCCAGCTGGGCAAAAGATTCTGGGACAAAGTATATAAAAGAGCATATCAAAAGTTCGGTACGACCAATCTTCCGGTCAATACCTACAATAAAGTCTGGATCGTCCCGGATAAAGCTGTAGTTTATGACATGGGCAACAGGGCATTGATTGGAGAGACCCATCTTAAGGTCATGCTGGAAGAAGATTATTTGGCGTTGAAGAAACATATGCCTGTGGTTGATAATGGGCAAATGGACCTGCATAAGTTTACCTCTATGATCACCAAAGAAATCATCCTGCCGCAGTTAGAAAAAGAGATCAATGAAGGAAAACATTTTGCCCCTGTCCGTCAGATTTTTCATTCCATGGTCCTGGCCGCCTGGTTTAAACGGGCGCTCAAAAGAAATCTCCTGACCAAGTTTTATGTCAATAAAAAGAAAATCTCTGGTGTTGATGATATAGACAAAGATGCTAAGGAGAAGATATATAAACAGTATCTGCATATTTATAAAGTGGGTGCGTATAACTATATCCGCGAGGATGTTGATCCTGTCACCCAGCAGGTGGTCCCGCGAAAATATTTTTCAGGTGGGGCTTTCTTTGGAGAGCTTGACAAGGCTATGTTAACATTGGAGGTGCCTAATGTACGAGCGCTTGAAAAACAATTTAATTCAGCTCAAATTGGAGATTTAGCTGTAGCAGTGGCCCGGGTCAAGCTTACTACTGGTAATGAAGGTTTAGACCGGTTGATGAATGATCCGGTCAGCAGGTATGATAAGGCGCAAAGGTCATTGATTCGAAAAATGGCTTCCACGGTTGCAATTTCTTTGCGTTTTGGTGCTTTAGGTGTAGGGCTTGGGATCGGTGGGGTAGGGGCATTTCATTATTATGCTTCACAACAAATTCCAGTGGCACCTCCTATTTTGTCCCAGCCAGCTTCCGCTGCGACAATACCACATACAGCGGCAGTCCCAGCATCTCAATCTGTGTCAGACCGTGTCCTTTTACCTGGAGACACGATCACTGCAGAAGACCAAAAAGATCTTGAAAGGCTTTCAAAATCAATTCAACCAATTGATCTGGACTATTTAGTCGGCAGAACGAATATGCGGACAAACCAACGTTATACGGCAAAGTTCATTAAGAAGTTAAAATCACAATCGTCAGTTTGGAGTAATTATTTTAAGCCAGGTAACAGGGTAGTTCCAGAAGTGGGAGCTATTATTGTGGCGGCACAGCATGAACTCAAGTCCCTTAAATTGGATCTCAAGGTAGATGGGCGTTTAGATTTTCCTACAAGGCAGGCGCTTTATGCGTTGGACCAGACATCTGTCCCAACCCAGGCAGAAGCAGGTGCTGTATATAACGACTCACCGCCTGAATCATTGTCTTCTTCAACGAGATCAGCTTTCGGCTTTTCTGCTTTGAAGCCAGCGGATCCATTTCATTCAGATGGATTATCAGTAAATAGTGAGAATACGTTTTTAAGTCCATCTTCAACGGGATCTTTACCATTTAAAAGGCAAATTTTGGCTAATTATACAATGCCTGGTATTCTACCGTCAGCAACAGGAGATACGACAGTCCCAGATGTCCAATATTCAGCAACAGGAAGTCCCGAACACGTGACGGCAGAGGCCACAGCAAGTGGGGTGGAAGATGACTTGATATTAGATAAAGGATTGGGTTATGTCCCGGATATTGGCCTCAACGGCCTGGAAAATAAGGAATATCAGGAACACAGCACTATTTTCAATCTTACAAGTCGTCAGCTTGATATTGACAGTACTAGATATAAATATCAGTTGAATATTTTAAATGACTGGTTGACAGAATTAATAAAAGTAAAAGGCCCTAACGCGCAAACTGATGCCCAAGTGATTGGACTTAAAGGACAAATTGATACTTTAGAAAAAGAATTGGCCAATATTATTTTACAAAAATCCAATAATAAATTCAACGCGCCGCGTCATATTAAAGTCATAGATTCCAACGCGCATTCAGGAATGGAAGTGGCCCCAGGAATGAAGGACCCTGTTTATATTCGTTATCGTGCCCTTGATGAATATGCTTTTAAATTTTTGATTCCCATCAAGCAAACCTATATTTTTGATATGCGTATCTCTCTTAATGGGCAGCCAGTTCAAGGTCAACCTTTTATTGTCAATTGGTCTCCAAGTGCCTCGCCT
>CAYZLU010000369.1:0-2827 GCA_964479285.1 uncultured Planctomycetales bacterium
TAATATATCCTGAAGAAGGTTTGGGTAAGGAATTCTGGAACAAGGTCTACGCGAAAGCCCAACAGGAATATGGCACGACCAATATTCCTGTTAATACCTTTAATAAAGTCTGGATCATCCCGGATAACGCGGTCATTTATGAAAAAGGTAATACAGCGTATGTGTTAAAAAACCATCTAAAAGTAATGCTGGAAGAAGATTATCTCGCATTGTCCAAACACCAAAGCCAACCCCAGGGCCCAAGCACGCTCGGCTCTCAAGTCGTCCGCCAACTCATCCTGCCGGCCCTTGAAAAAGAAGTCAATACCGCCCAGAATTTTGCCTTGTTGCGTCAGGTTTACAGCGGGATGCTTTTAGCGGCCTGGTTTAAGCGTACGCTCAAGAAATCCTTATTAGGCCAGATTTACGCGGACAAGACCAGGGTCAAAGGCGTTGACCAGGACCCTTTGAATAATGAAGGCATTTATCAGCGGTATTTACGGGCATATAAAAAGGGTGTGTTTAACTATATTAAAGAAGATGTGGATAAATACACGAATGAAGCAATCCCCAGGAAGTATTTTTCTGGTGGAGAGTTTGGCTATAGTTTCCAAGAAGCTAAAAGACAGCTTGGCCGAGATTCTATTACAATCGACCACGCGCTTACTTCTGAACAACGACGTACTATAAATGAAGAAATACCAGGTTTAGATGATGCTGAAGTATCCATGGACCAGGCGATGAAAGGAACCAAGGGGAATCAAGGTGGTAGTAAGAATGGTAAGCAAGATGTTAAAGGTAATGGAGTTCCACAGGGATGGATAACTGCTCGAAATGTTACGGTGAATTATAGAGATTTAGAAAATGAAATTGAGCGGGTAGGAGACTTTATTGAATTAAAGGAATCAAAGGAAGCACCAAGTCAGTATGGCCTTTTAATAACATACAATGGCAGGAACATTAATGGTGTAACAAAGAGAGTTGAGGGGGATGTAAAGACAAATATTAAAGAATTAGTTATACCGTTCTTAAAAGGAATCCAATTAAATTCTGGAGAAAATTCATTCACAGTTCAATTAAAAAGAAAAGGAAATGCATGGAGGTTGGAAATAAATGGTCCGGGGATAAAGCTTCGGATGATATCAATGGAGCAATTCAAACAGGACGCCATTGATCTTGCCATAGGATTTGCAGGAGCTGCCAACACCAGGTTATATCCCGATGTGTATATGGAGTTCCCACTGACAGAAGTCCAGACTGGCACGCAAAAAGAAGTGATAATTAAAAAAATTGTCCGGACATTATTATCCGAGCTAATCGCTCAGAGGTGGGGAGGGTCTAACGAAAGATTCGCCACAGTCATCCCCTTGAGCCCCGAAGAGCGTAGTAGCGATAACTGGATCGAAATTGCTTTACAGAAGGCCATTGATGAAATAAGCAAGAATTTGGAATTGGATGGCGATATGCCAGTTGGCAGTAAGCTAGTTACCGTTAAACTGAATGCAGTGGCCCCATCTGACTCGGCGATGGCGGGTAATGTGAAGAAATTGAAAAGACCTACGAAGGGTAATCAAGGTGCTAAAAGTAACAATGGCCGGAACGGGAGTACATGGAAACCAATACTTAACGTCGAAGTGAAATATAACAGCTTAAGAGATGAAATTGAGAGGGGCATGAGACTTATTTTAGCCAGGCCTTCTACAACCATATCTGCATTTTTACCCACACCCGTTCATCACATTGGAATAAGATATAATGGCAAGGACATTACAGGTATGTCAATGAAAATTGCAATAGTTTTAAGGGACGAAATTAGTATGTTGGTTGATTCGTACATGGTGGAATATGGATTAAATTCTGAAGATAATACTTTTAAGGTTTTATTAAGAAATCTAGGTAATAGTTGGCTTTTAGAGATAACAGGCCCGAAAGAAAAATCTACAATGTCATCAATAGAACAATTTGAGCAAGATGGCCGTGACATGGCGATAGAATTTGCCGAAGATGCCAATAGCGGGTCTTTTGCTGATGCACATTTGAAGCTCCCTGAGGAAGCAGTGCAGACTGATGAACAAAAAAGAGAAATAATCCAAGAAATTGTTCGGTCATTAATAATGATGCTTATCGATGGAGTAGGAGAAGGAGATGAGGAAGGCTTCGCTGAGACCATCCCCTTGACCCCCGAGGAACGTGAAAACGATGACTGGGTCGAAATTGCTTTTCATAAGGCCATTGATGAGATCAGCAAACATTTGGAATTGGATGGCAATATATCCGTTTCGCCAAAGGGCAGAAGACTATTTATGGGAAAACTGAATGTAGTGGCCCCAGCCGACGCGGCGATGGCAGGTAACGTGAAGAAATCGAAAAGACCTATGAAGGGTAATCAAGGTGCTAATAGTAAAAATATTTCCCAAGAAAGGCAAGGGAGACCGGTCATTGATGTTGAAGTGAATTATAGCGGTTTAAAACAAGCAATTGAGAGGAATTTGAGATATATTTTTTCAAAAAATCCTCGACAGACAATTTCATCTTTTTCACTACCCGTTCATGGTATTCAAGTTAAATACAATGATAAGGAAATTACAACCTTTACAGCGGTCACCACAGGTTTCGTAATTGGACAGGAAATGATCTTAGGGACTACAATCACTAATAAAATCGACACGATCTTAAAAGAAAACGGATTAAATTCAGACGAGAATAATTTTAAAATTTTATTACGAAATCAAGGGAATAATTGGATGCTACAGATCAATGGTCCGGGTGTAGGTCCTGAAGCAGCATCGGACAGTGCAATGAAGTCAAAGAAAACGGTCAAACGGATTCCCGGGCCTATTACCCATAA
>CAYZLU010000370.1:0-2816 GCA_964479285.1 uncultured Planctomycetales bacterium
TGGAGCTGTTGGAACATGGCGGGATCAATGTCCATTTTGATTGCCTCTTCTCTATTTCGGACCGTAAAATCTATCTTATCAGGATTAAAATCAATACCGCCTTTTTGCCCCAACATCGCGTCATCAACACTCAAATATTCAATGACACGATCAGAAACAACATTTTTGATATTAACACGTTTAGCAAGGACTTCTTCAGACAACAGATACCGCATAAAATCTTCCGCTTGCTCCCTATCAATCCCATTGTCAATCGCGACTTCCTCTAACATCTCCTTTCCATCAAGTTCCCTTATCGATTTTAATTCAAACAAATTTACCAAAAAATCTATATATTGGGCAATTTTTTCCCCATTGCCCTTTTTTCTAAGAAAGCTATTCACAGTCCCGAGTAATGTTGTCTTATCTTCTTTAAATTCCAGAATTTCTTGAGGACTTTTACCTGGATCAACAGCTACCGGGGTCCTTTCATCCTTGATATACTCCCATGCCACATCCTGCGCCGTTTTTCTATCCTGCCCGATCTCCCACGCAGGGACCGTGATCTGACGACCATCATCTAATGTCACTTCAAATGTTTTTATTTCTCCATTATTACCCCACAAAGGCTCAACAAATCTGTTCGGCCAGAACAGACCTTTTATCGGTATCTTAGAAAAATCATAAACACAATAAAATGATGCAGGCGTCTTCACAAACAATCTACCTTCCCCGTTCAATTGAAATGTTCTATCCAAGGCATTAACAAAGATTCTTATTTCTTTAGGCAGAGCTGTATAAAACGAAAAGGGACTTACTGGCAAATGAATGCCAAGCTCTGCCATAATTTTTAACAATGTACCGGCCCATAGCCTTCTTCGCGGTGTCTGGCTAGTATAGGCTTGCAGATATCTCTTGACCCTCTCATCTCTCATCGCGGCACGGACCTCTTTGTACATTGCCAGGGACATCATGACAACTTTCAAGTCCTTCTTTTCTCGTGTCTCACTGAGGCGTAATGGCAACACCTTGTAAATCTCCCCAAGATTCTCATTGTCTAGTTTAAAACCAAGCTTCGACATTTTCGCCACCAGCTCTGCTAACCGGTCTTCAGGGTCTAAGCGCCAGAATTCTTCTCCATCCAAATATTGTCGCAGTCTGCTATCTGCCAGTGCCGCGCGCACCTGCTTATACACCTGTTGATACACTGATACAGGTAGTTTAATAAATTTCATATCCTTCTTTTGACGCTTCACGCTAAGGCGCAATGGCAGCGCAGCGTAAATATGCCCAAGATTCTTACTTTCTAGCCTTAAACCCATATCTAATATCTTCCCGACCAGGGCGCCTAACCGTTCTTCGGGCGCCATACGCTCAAATTCTTCCCCATCCAGGTATTCCTGTACACGCTCATTGGCCAAAGCCGTTATTAATTGCACATAGGATAATATTGGTAAGAAAATAATGGGAATTTCATTTTCCAAGCCATGCTCTTTTACTTCTTTCCTAAAAGCTGTTAAAAACATGGATAAAGTTTTTGTTCCTAAATTCAAATTATGCTTGACCGCGTAACGTATTAATTCGAGGACAACATTGTCTTTAGTTGTCTTGCTTAAAATGACTAAAAATTCAGGGTCTTTTAATAATGAAGTGACTGCCCTACGCACATCTTCTTTATTGCCCATGCCTTCATGCATTGTGAGCCATTTATCTATGCCATCACCAAAAATATTCTTCCGAATTTCAACATTGTCAGATTCAAGGAATGCTTCAAGGTCTATCTCTTTCTTTAAATTGGCATGATTTCTCAAAGGACTGTAACGGAGAAAAACGACACGGACCGTTGTCTTTTTCACGGTCTCATATCCCTTTTCAACCTGGAGAAGCTTAAATACTTGATTCAGCGTTACCGGAGATTCCTGATGATCCAGGATATCTAATAATTTGGCTCTCCTGAGCTCAACTTCTTCCAATTTTGACTTGTAATCCGCGTTTGCAACCGCTTCGGACGAATGCTTTAATGACCTTGACGGCATGGCGGCATCAATCCTTGCGGTAATGACCATGGTGTCGGTTTCTATGGGCAGTGTGCCTGGATTTGATTCGATTTTTAAAATATTTTCTTGCCTTAAATTCGTTGTACTCATCGCCAAATCTAATGTGACCCCGCCTGAAAAATATTTTCTTGGGAAAGGCTGTTGGCTCTGCGGATCATAATCTTCCTTGATGTAATTATAAACTCCCTTCTTAAATGCCTTTAGATACTGTTGATAAATCTTTTCTTTCTCCTGGGGATCATCTGTAGTGACGCCAGAAACTTTATTCCTGTCCGCATATACTTGAGAAAAAACGCTGTCTTTTATTTTCTTCTTGTACCATGCCGCCAAAATTAGTGAGTTGTAAACCTGACGAAGTTTAGCGAAATTCTTATTTTCATTGACCTCTTTGGTTAATTCAGGAATGACGATCTCACGCGTAATTTGACTGCCTAATTGATTTGTAGAGACGCCATTAACGGCATCTCTACCATCGTAAGATTGAATGCCTTCATGTTTTTCAAAGGATAGATAGTCCTCTTCAAGCATGACTTTCAATTTGCTTTCAACAACATAGGCTGTGCCAGCTTTTGCATTCTCATAGATAACCGCCTTCTCTGGCACTATCCAGACTTTGTTAAATGTATTTACCGGTATATTTGTTGTCCCGTACTTCCTGGCTGCTACTTCCCAGACCCGTTTCCAAAATTTTTTACCTACCGCATCTTCAGGATAAATCAATGACGTATAATGGCCCCAAAAATCTAGACCACTAAAATTAAAATCAGAGATATAATTTCT
>CAYZLU010000371.1:0-2801 GCA_964479285.1 uncultured Planctomycetales bacterium
TTTTGTCGCTTTACATACTTTATCTGTACAAACCGTCACTGGCTGGGGTCCAGGATCAAGAGATCTCCTACAGCTATAATTACTGCCGGCCAAAAAATCTTTTATATATTTCTTATTGATCGGTTCCCAAGCCCAACATCCCCGGACAGCCGCTATACAATCATTATCCACTGTACACGCTCTCCATTTATTTAAAACAGCATCTGACATTTGAATTTGATTTAAATTTTTATTTACGGATATCTCATCTCCCATGCTAATTCTGGTTAAAATTAAAAATAAAAAAATTACCATTAAACCATATTTCATTTATGAGTTCCTCAGATCTTTAGAACAAAATTGTTGTAAACCGAAGCAGACGGGAAAAATATTCCGTGTCGAACATATAATAGCTGTCCATCCATCACTAGTAACCTGCATGTTCTGGATTCCCCCTTTCGCAGGAATGACAAACTACTTGGAACTAAGCGTACCAAGATGCTCTATCGCCATAGGAGTTAATTCTCTGCCTCGCGAAGTACGGCGTAGAAATCCACTTTTTAAAAGGTATGGCTCGATCACGTCTTCAATGGTATCTGTTTCTTCATTCAAGGTCGCTGCCAGGGCTTCAATACCAACAGGGCCTCCGCTATATTGCGATTTCATGATCATCAATAATCGGCGGTCCAATTCATCAAGGCCTTGTGCATCGATCCTTAACGCCCGCATGGCTTCATCCACCACCTTCAAATCAATGTGGTTTTTATTCGCATTGACCTGGGCGTAATCCCTGCAGCGGCGTAAAAGCCTGTTGGCAATGCGCGGGGTGCCGCGGGCACGTTGGGCCATGGACAGGCATGCGTCATGATCAATTTCAACATTGAGTTTTGCCGCTGAAGTGGCCACGATACGGGCCAAATCATCCTCGCCGTAAAATTCTAAATGATAAAAAATCACAAAGCGGTCCCGTAAAGGTGTAGTCAACAAACCGCTGCGTGTCGTGGCCCCAATTAAGGTGAAAGGCTTTAAATTAAAATTAATGGTCTTGGCATAGGGGCCTTTATCGACAATAAAATCTATCTTAAAATTTTCCATGGCCGGGTACAAGAATTCTTCGACTGTTTTGGAAAGCCGATGGATCTCATCAATGAAAAGAACATCGCCCTTTTCCAAGTTGGTGAGAATGCCTATAAAGTCACCGGCGCGGTCAATGGCCGGGCCAGAAGTAATGGTTATACGGCTGTTCATTTCATTGGCAATGATATGGGCCAAGGAGGTCTTTCCCAAACCTGGCGGTCCGGAAAAAAGAGTGTGTTCCAGCGGCTCACCGCGCTTTTGCGCGGCGGCAATTGCGACTTGTAATCCTTTAACCAAATCAGGCTGACCCACAAAATCAACCAGACGCTCAGGACGCAAAGACAAACTGACAACCTGGTCCTCTTCGCTTTCCTGGTTTAAAACTAATCGTTTGATTTCATCCATGGGTAGAAGGTGTTTCGTTGGCGGTGTTACGAACAATCTCAATGTCTTCAAATTGGCGGTGCTGAACAACGATAACTTCCTTGAGACGGGTCAGCTCCAAGACCGCAACAAAGGTGCAAATGATCTCTGTTTTGCTCGTCGCTCGGCAGAAAAGTTCCATCAAGGATATCCGCGAATTTTCGACTAAAAGATGCAATAACGCGTGGATTTTACCTTCAATGGTAAATTCTTCCTGTGAAACCTGGTAATCTTTTTTCTCAGGAACATGCTTAAGAGCTTCTGAGAGGGCATTAATGAGGTCAAAAAGAGTGGCCTCAATCAAGACTTCCTGAGAATCTTCTTTTATTTCATTGAGTTTTTCCTCATCGACCAAACGGCTAAACAAGCTTTGCCTCAGGGATTCTTTGGACTTAAGCCCTTCAGCGATGAGCTTGAATTGCTCATATTCTTTAAGGCGGTCAACCAATTCCTGACGAGGATCTACCACTTCAGGACCTGCCAAAGGATCTGGGGGAAGAAGCATTCTGGACTTGATCTGCATCAGGCTCGCCGCCATGACCAAAAAATCTCCCACTACATCCAAATCCAACATCTTCATCATTTCGATATATTCCATGTACTGGTCCGTGATGACGGCGATGGGGATATCACGTATATCAATGTCATTTTTTTTGATCAAATAGAGCAAAAGATCCAAAGGGCCTTCAAATTTATCAAGGTGTATTTTATAGTTCATGTCAATAAACCGCCTCACGCACTTCGGCCATCGTCTTTTGGGCTATAAGACGCGCTTTGTGGGCGCCCTCTTTAAGAATGTCTTCAACCTTGTTTTTATCTTTTTCCCAACGCGCTCTTTTTTCTCTGATGGGTGTCAATTCTTTGTTGATATGCCCACTCAGATTCTTTTTACAATCCACACAGCCTTTGAGCGCTTTTGAACACCAATGATGGGCCTCAGGGGCCTCTTGGGGGGCGAAAACCTTATAATAACTATACACATTACATTCTTCAGGATGGCCGGGGTCTGTCTTACGTATACGCTTAGGGTCTGTGACCATTGATACAACCTTGGTCTCTACCTCTTTTTCACTGTCCGACAAATTAATCGTATTGCCGTAGCTTTTACTCATCTTGCGGTTATCAAGCCCCAAAAGCCTCGGAGTCTCGGTTAATATAGCACGGCAATCATTAAACACTTCTTTCTTATAAATCGAATTAAATCGCCTGGCAATTTCACGGCATAATTCCAGATGAGGAAGTTGGTCTGCCCCGATAGGGACCGCATCAGCTTTATACAAAAGGATGTCCGCTGCCTGTAAAACAGGATAACCTAAGAAAGC
>CAYZLU010000372.1:0-2796 GCA_964479285.1 uncultured Planctomycetales bacterium
TTTCCAGTGCCTGCGGTGCCTGACACGAGTATCGTGCTGCCTCTGGTATAACCTCCTCCTTTAAACATTTTATCTAACGATGGAACTCCTGTCGAAACTCTTTTGTCTGTACCTGGTTGATCAAGTCCTGCAGAAGTGATAGGAATTACTGAAAGCCCCTCTTTATCAATGACGAATGGATACTCGTTTGTTCCATGATTTGAACCACGATATTTAATGACACGGATTCTACGGGTAGAAATTTGCTCCCTGACTCTATTGTCCAGGAGAATGATGCAATCAGAAATGTATTCTTCCAGGCCATGACGAGTATAAGAATTTTTTCCTAGTTCACCGGTAATGACTGCCGTTACTTTCTTTTTCTTAAACCATCGAAAAAGTCTTTTTATCTCTAAACGAAGAATGCCCGCATCTGTGACGCCTGCAAAGAGAGATTCAATAGAATCTAAAACAACGCGTTTGGCACCAATGGAATCAATAGCATGTTCCAAACGAACGAAGAGTCCCTCAAGATTAAATTCGCCTTTTTCTTGAATATCCCGGCGCTCCAAAAGAACATAATCAATCAGAATCTTTTTTCTTAAAACAAGTCCTTGTAAATCCAGATTGAGAGAAGCAACATCTTTGTAAAGCTCATCTTCTGTCTCTTCGAAAGACATAAAAATACCTAGCTCGTTGTAATTGATAGCACCATTGATTAAAAAATCAATCCCAAAAAGGGTTTTTCCAGAGCCGGTACTTCCACAAAGTAATGTGTTTCTATTTTTCGGCAGTCCGCCTTCTGTGATTTCGTCAAAGCCTTTGATGCCGGTGAGACACTTTTGTAATTGGTTTTGATTAACAGCACTTTTTTTCTTAGCAGTCTTAGGCATGCATTAATCCTTTTTAAGTTCTGATTTCTAAATGACGTGGATAGTAACCGACTAATTTTATGGTTATATTTTAAGGAAGGAACAAAAAATATCAATTATACCGAGGTATACTTAAGAAAGAGGATAAGTTAGGAAAGATCACTGAATTGGGGTTAATAACTTCTTCTATAATGTCCTCGAACCCAAACATAGCGGCTATGATACAAAAAATTCTTTTCATGTTTCCCCTTGGGAAATATTGCATTGTTGAAACCATTCTAAAGGCTATTTTTTATTTTAAAGAAGAGTAGATAATGAATCAATTATACTGAGGTGTAATATGAAACTTCCCTTTATTGAACATGGATAATATTTTCATATGCGTCAACATCAACACAAAAAAGATTTACCCCACAAACCCAAGATTTAAGCGCATGACCATTTGCGCCGATAGCCGATTTTAAATTTGATCCTGGTTCTGTCTTTAATGTAACCGTCACGGGGACAGTCAATTTCTCATCGGGTTTATCGCTATGTAAAACAAAATCAATAGAATTATCACTGAATGTCTTGGCCTCAATCTTGGGGTGTGATGACCTTTGTACTGCATATTGATCATAGTTCCCCTTGTTATCAGCGAATCCTTTATGTCTTAACAAAAAACAGAAGGCTAAAAGTATTATTACAAGCAAAGCACCGCCTATAATCCCAAAGAGCATTCTTTTATAATTTGGCCTGTTCGGGATTTGCTCTTGGACAATCACTAGTTCCTGATAGCTTTTTACATCTATTTTCATACTTGTATTTTCTTTTTACACCAAAAATATTTCTATTCAATGCAGACTATCAATGATTAACAATTAACTTCCAAAATCCATTCCTGTCTTTCTCATACTGCTTTTTTACAGCCGCCCATGCCACCTTGAACGCTGTTTGTTCATCAGAATATTCAACCCAAGCATTATTAAAAACTTGCTTATAAATCTCCTGCGCATGAATTGGCAGATGTTTTTGAATATTCTTTGGCAGGTCTTCAATCGATATATAAGGCATGTCTAATTTCCCATACTAATCGATTCTGTTATTTATGGATGTATTTTAGGAAGGGATTTTAAATAAATCAATTGCACTGAGGTATAATTTTATACAGCGACGGAGAAATGAACAAACGAAATTGAAAACTATGGGCTGGAATATAGAATCTCATATTTTGACTATATGAGATTGTAGTTGATTTATTTTGTATGCTTTAGGTTATAAGCTGTCCAAATTATTCGCAATCAAACTTAAGATCTCTTTAAACGTGGGCTGACCTTGATAGTACAAAGCCGTTGATTTTTGGTATTCACGTTCAAATAGTTTTCTTGTCTCCGAATCATTTAATAAAAACGCTTCTTGTTTGGCCATTTGTAAAAGACAAAAAACATCATAGTAATGCCTAATAAAATTAGCCGGAATGAGCCCCGTCTCCTGTTGGATACGAAACTTAGTCACAATTGTCTGAAGCTTCTCAACAAAGGTATACACCGGATCATAACAGCGCACAAGAAAAGCCCTGTTATCTTTAATCTTCATCCCGTTGCCCAGGGCAAAATCAAAGGCCCAAGAACTGATATCCCTTGGCTTATAAGGCGTAACATTATCAAAACCTACTTCAAGTAATACTCCTTCTTTGATCCCTTATATCGCGGGAAAAGATTCTTTGTAATAAAGCCTTACCCCACCGCTCATATATGTTTTTTCGTTATCAAATTCTTTATCCCTAGCAACCTTCTTTATGCCATCAATCTTAATTTTTTCGGAAAGCCAGTCATAATATTTCTTGCGGCTCTCACATTGGGCCGGCTTAGTATGATTCTTGCCCGTCGGCACCTTCATATCTTCTGGCGGTTCAATACGAATATCAATATCTTCCGAGAAGCGATGAATGATGCCGTAACCCTTA
>CAYZLU010000373.1:0-2787 GCA_964479285.1 uncultured Planctomycetales bacterium
GGCAATGCCAAAATCATCTAATATATCAGCGGCAAGACCCATGATATTCAAATCCGACTGGCTGCCCATGATGATGCCGACTAATGGTTTATTCATGTCTAACTCACAATCTTGATCAACTCTTTGACCCGAACCGCTTTTTCATATGCCTTATTAATGTCCTGGTCCAGGATAGTGGCATGCCCCATCTTACGGAAAGGTTTAGTGCGTGACTTGCCGTATAAATGAATATAAACACCGCCTAACCCTAAGGCCTGCTCAACACCCTGATATACCGCTTTACCATCATGGTTTTCATCACCCAGAAGATTGACCATCACTGAAGGCAAGGTCATACCGGTCAAACCCAGCGGCAGGCCCATGACTGCGCGCAAGTGCTGCTCAAACTGCGAGGTCAGTGCCCCTTCAATCGTATGGTGACCGCTGTTATGAACACGCGGGGCCATTTCATTGACCAGCACTTCACCCTCCTTAGTAACAAACATTTCCACTGCCAGCACCCCTATCAAGTTTAGCTCACGAAGTAGATATATTGCAATAGCAGTCGCTTTTTTCTCAATGACCTGTGATATATCAGCCGGACAACGCAAATACTCGACCAAATTTTTTACAGGATGAAAAACCATTTCAACGGGCCTGTACACAGCCACTTCTCCCTCGGTGTTGCGAGCGACAACTATTGATATCTCTTTGTCAAAATCAATAAGTTTTTCAATGATGCTCGGCTCATCAAAAGCACCAGGGATGTCCTTCTCATCTTTCAATTTATATATACCTTTGCCATCATATCCTGCTTTGCACGTTTTTTGCACCGCCGGAAAAAATTCTGAACAGGCCTTGAGGGCCAAACGATTAGGGACAATTTGAAAATCAGCGGTAGGAATGCCATGGGAACGGTAAAACCCTTTTTGGCGGCCTTTGTCCTGGACCAAACCAATGATGTCCGGGTCAGGATAAACAGACAGTCCTTCACTTTTAAGCTTCTTCAGGGCCTCCACATTAATATGCTCATATTCAAAGGTCAATACATCCACTTTTTTACCAAATGTATAGACATCATCAAAATTTGCGGCATCACCCTGGGTAAATTCATGACAAAGGTGGCGACAAGGGCAGGCCGTATCGTCATCCATGACAAAAGTCTGCACATCAAAGCTCGGGGCCGCCTGCAAGAGCATCCTGCCTAATTGTCCGCCTTTGATGAGCCCAAGTTTTAGATGGCGTTTGAACATATCAATTAAAGTATACCTCAATGCTTTTGATCCTACCTTCGCGCACATCGAGGGCGTATGATTCGTTCAATATTCCGCCGGCAATCTCCTCTTTCTTGCCGCCGGGATAACTAAGGACGATTTTCTGCGCCTTGACGCCCTGGTCCCCAAAAGTGTCTTTTAGGCGTGGATTGTGATAGGTGACCATTGTTCTAGCGAATAACTTAAAACTGTAAGTATGAGCAGGAAATTCTAACTTCTCCCCCTCCCTGACCCTCCCCACAAGGGAGAGGGAATGAGCCTTCTTTGTAAATAACCACGAGGGCAATAAAGGGGCAAACTTTAACGTGAGGCGGCCCTGGTCATCCAACGCGAAGGGCTTAAGGCCCATATTCATCAGCAACCACATGTGCAAAAACTCGGCTGTGCTGCCGGAAAGACGGGCCACAAAACCCTGGCCATGCAAATTCTTATCTTCATGGGCCGAGGAGGCAATAAAAGAAGAGTTCTGCAAAATACTGCGGCCATATTTCGCCGGGTCCATAAATGGGACCAATGTTGCCTTTACCTCGTTAAAGAATGTCTGGGCCAACCCGCAGCGTAATAGTTCCAGAAGATATTTATATTCCATGTGCAGCCATACAGACCCGTTTTCCAGCCATCCCGCCGGAAAAATACGGGTACGCCCGATTTCGTCGGATTCGCCAGACAGGTCTGCGTTGAGCCTGTACATGCCCAATTTTCGATCGTATAATTGACTCGATCTTACCGCCTTATAAAGGGTTTTTGCTTCAAAAGAACTGCTCTCAGTCCTCATGGCATGCACAAAACCTTCCAAGAATAAAGGAAGATCATGGCGCTTAAAAGCAGTGGCGCGCACATGATGTTGCCCATGATGGGACTTGTCCAATATATCATACCCTGTCACTTCATGATAAAAATAAGTGGCAAACAGGCCGTTATCATACCTGGCTTTCAATATGCCTGCATCGCATCTATCAATGACCCCTCCCAAGAACTTTTTGATCTCAATAAGCGATATGGCCTTCTCCTGCCCAGTAATACCGTAACGTATCGTGCAGCGATAATGTTCTTTGAGGTCATTGGACTTTTGCCAATATTTTAACGCGTCTGGTTCTGTGGACAACACATGCACCAGCCCTTGGATAAAATCCCCCAATTCTTCAAAAACCATGACCGTGGCTTGATCACCCAATTTCAATTGTTGGATGGCGTCCTTTACAAAAACAGCAAAGCGTTTGAGTTCAAAAGTTTCAGAAATCGAAGAACCAAACAACCCCGGTAAACCATTGAGCGAATCATACCAATTAGGCTTGTTCGCCTCCATTTCAATCCCGATACCGCTGGGATCGAGGCTGGCTGCCTTATTGGCCAAAAGACAGAGCAATTTAACCAACAAATTCGTTGAATAAATTTCACCATGCCCGTCTTTGGTGCGTAATTTATACCCTTTGGACTTGGCCTGGACCTTGGTGTCTGTCTCGGCCAAAGAATGGTATTGGCGGACACCCGATGGGGTCAGGACATATCGGGTCTCCCTTGGAAGCACATAAAA
>CAYZLU010000374.1:0-2782 GCA_964479285.1 uncultured Planctomycetales bacterium
AAATTATATCTCTGATTTTACTTTTAGTGGTCTAGATTTTTGGGGCCATTATATTATTACGTTCCAAGACCTTGGCCTTGTCTGCGACAATCCACACCTTATTAAAGGTATTGACAGGTATCTCAGAAGTACCGAACATTTCCTGGGATTTCGTGTAAACCCTATTCCAAAATTCTTTACCTAATTGTTTTTCTGGATAGATAAGAGAAGCGGTCAATTGCTTAAGGATGTAATCCTGGGTCAGCATATCTCCGCCAAGCTTGGTCTTGCCCAGCTCCTCTGTGATCATACGGTCCTTCTCATAAGGTGATAAATTGACCCAAAGGTCATCTTCCTTAATAGTCAGGGAGGCCAAGAAATACTTGATGAGCTTTTGTGCTTCAGCCTTGAATTGTAGACTATCTACTTTTAATCCGGAATCACCTGGATCTAAAACAAAATCAAATAAAAGAGGGTTCTCAGGATGGACCTTAAGCCCTTTCATCATCACTGGCATATAGGCAGGACTGGTGAGAACCATGGTCCCCGGCACAGGCAAACCTAATAGGCTTTCGGCATGAGCTTTAGGTATTGGACCTAAAATAGTCATAAAAAAACAAATGATGGTGGCCAAGCTTAAACTCTTTTTAAACATGGTATTTCCTCTCTTTAATTTTTTTATCAAGAATTCTTCCTGTCTAGGAGACTCTATAGTGAATAAATTTACGAAAAGAATAATGACAATGCTGCGTAACTACATAGAGGAAATATGATAAAGAAAGGATACCATATATTTTAGTGCTGTCAAGTTTATCAAGCTGGATATAATATCCATAAAATATTGATATATATAGCCTTACACATCTATATAAAAATATTTCATGAATTTCTATAATGAATTCTCGTCTCCGTAAAAATACATTATTACATTACGGACTGGATAGTAATTGGGAAAATAATTGGGTCTGTTTGGCAGGTTTAATGGAAAGAAGTATTGGTTCCAAACCTTCGATTTGGGTGATCTGGGCCATGTCTTGTTGGGCGTAAGGCAACGGCACAGCATTGCCGTCACGCTTAATCTGCATTTTCAGATGAGCAGCGTTAAAATCGATACCACCATATACCATCGAAGGAATAGTAGCCATTGCCTTATCTTTATCAATGCTCATATTGGATTTAGGCCGTTGAAAGTAATAAAAAAAAGACACCAGAGTAATAAAACTACCAATGCCAAGTTCTACCGATTCTTTAATTCCCATGGCTTTTAAATCTGGTTTACTAATCATAGCGAGAATTAGCATACTAATTGCCGCGCATAAGCTGGAACGGATAATTGGTTTCAGCTTAGATGCCTCACTTTTAGGGATTGAGGGCTGTAATTTCTTTACTAACTCATCAGCGTTCCTTTGCAATTCATTGTAATAATATCCCCTGCTGGTCAACAAAGCTATTGCCCTCTCCTTTTTTTTATCACTTAAATAATGCGCAAAACTAACCAAACTAATAAATTCATTTTTTTCTTCATCATTATTAAATTCTATAGAATTAGCAAAGCCTTCGACCTGTTCCTTATCAATACCCTTTAACACACCGAATATTTTAATCTCTTCTTCAGTCATTGCTTTATCAGTTACTTTCCCACGATGACCAATCAAGAAATTTAAAACTTCATCTTTCATTGGTTTTTGACGTAGTTCATTATTTATTTGTTTGAGAATTGCTCCAATATGTTCAGGCGCCTTTTCGTTAGGATTGATATTGTTCGATCTCGTCCCAGCTTCTTCTCTTAAATTCAATTCAGCAACCTCATCCTCGCCTTCTTCACCTGTCATTGCCGCATTTTGGTCGGGAGTCAAATCTTTTTGTTCATGAACTACTTGATCATAAAGAACACCCGTTCCAACAATATGGCCAAAACCTACTACCCCGCCTGAAAAATACTTCCTTGTAATTATTCCCTGTTTCTTGCCATCCAGACCCAAAAAGCTTTCTTCTTTAATATAGTTAAAAACACCTTTCTTGTAGGCTTTTAAATATTGACGATAAATTTGTTCATTGTTTTTAGGGTCCTGGTCAACACCCTTGACCTTGGCCTTATTGGCGTATATCTTACTTAAGAAGGATTCCTTAAGCGCCCGTTTATACCAGGCCGCTAAAAGCATTCCGCTGTATACCTGTCTTACAGTCGCAAAATTCTGGTCTTCATTGACTTCGCGCTCCAATTCAGGAAGGACGATTTCCTTGACTATTTTGGATGCAATGGTATGGGTTTTATTGTCTGCGGGCACCCTTTGAATACCGGAATGTTTCTTTAAAGACAAATAATCCTCTTCTAACATCACCCTTAAATGGTTCTTTAAAACATAGGCAGTATTGCCTTTTTCATAAATAAGCGCGTCATCAGGAAGGATCCATACCTTGTTAAAGGTATTCACTGGAATATTGGCTGTCCCGAACTGTTCTTGTGCCTGGGCATAGACCCTGTCCCAAAATTTCTTACCCAAATTATCTTGCGGATATATTAAAGAAGCGGTGATTTGTTTGAGCATATAATCCTGGGCCAAAAGGTCCTGTCCCATCTCGGTCTTGCCAAAATCATCTTTAATAATCCGGCCTTTTTCGTAAGGGCTTAAGTTCACCCATTGATCATCGTCAGGGATGGCAAGCGAGGCCAAGAAGTATTTGGTTAACTTGGTATATTCTTCTCTTTTTTGGGCGTCCGTCAGCGCTTTGTCGCCTTTATAGATAATAAAATCGAATTTAAGCGCGTTCTCAGGATGGATCACTATGCCTTTTAAATAAG
>CAYZLU010000375.1:0-2196 GCA_964479285.1 uncultured Planctomycetales bacterium
TCAATTACGAAGTATCTTTATCTTTAAATAAGAAGTTAGTGAAACATTTTTATGGGCTGTAACTTGAACTTCAATGATATCAGGAGTCATCTTTTGACGGCGAATGCGCAAACCTCCCATATGATCAGCGATCAACAACGTTTTGCCACCATTGACACGCACGAGCTGACCTTCCCTGATAAAATACTCCAATACTCCCTGCGTGGCCTCGTCAAAAGCAATTCGGCTGTGCCACAGCCCATCTGGGGGAACATCCAGGACAGTGCTTTCACGGGCTTCACGCAAATCAAACATCAAAAAATAAAGTGCTTTTCTTACCTCTTGGGCCAAAACAACTTTCTGCCGAAATTCTTCTTTCTTCTTTATTTGCAAGAAAACCACAGTTATTAAAACAAAAAATGGGACAAATAGAAAAACAATTATAGTTTTTATTTTATTCATTTATTAAAATCCTTCAGATTTTCTTTCGAAAATCTGGCGGAGAGGGTGAGATTTGAACTCACGGCCCAAGTTACCCTGGGCAACGGTTTTCGAGACCGCCGCATTCGACCACTCTGCCACCTCTCCAATAACTTAACATATTTATCTACAATTACTTACGAGAAAAATAATTTTGACTATTTTTTCTAATTTCGCTTGGTGTCCAAATTATGACGGTTTCAAATCTCATTATTGCCTCTATTATTACCCTCCTTTAAGGGTAATGTCTTCTTTAACTTCCCAATGCCCACCAAAATCAGCACCAATTCGCTTGATATATCCAGCCTCTTTTAATTTTACAAGATGTTTTTGCACAGCTGAAGGGTTAATACTAATCATATATGCCAATTCATTTCTTGAAACCTGTGGCTTTTTCATAATAATTTTGAGCATCTCCTTTTGGGTATCACTCAATACTATATTTTTTCTCTGACCACCCGTCTGACCACCCGTCTGACCACCTGTCTGAGAACCCTTCAAGGAATACTGAGGATCACGATAAAAAGAGGTTCGGAAAAAGCTAGTCATTTCAAAATAAGGCTCTTTTAAACTAGCCTCTTTCATCAAATCTCTCATGCGTTTAATACCAGACCCTATACGCTCTACTTTAGACATTCTGTGAAACAAATCAGCAATAATCAAATTTCTACGCAAAGAGGTTTTACCAAAATCTTTAGGAGACAACCCTGCAGGAAGACCACCCGGATTTTCAATCTCAATCCTATCATCATAAACAGACACATAAATACTTGTACCCTTTACATTATAATCACGATGAATAATAGCGTTAACTACTGCCTCACGTATAGCATCAAGAGGGATTTCATAGATATCATACCGATTGACTTCTCGGATCTCGCTACGAACATTAATATGTTTACGGATAAATGCCATCGCCACGTTAAGCTGCGTTAACAAATCATCCCGAACATCCAGACGGTCATAAATATAAGTCTTATTCATTCCTTTAAATGCACCACAGATAAGCTCTGCGTGAGAAATAAACCGACCGACCTTGCTCGCAAACATCAACACACCAGCATTATTAATTTTTCCCTTATCTAAAATGTCAAGACTAGCCAATATAGACCCGACATTCCTTTTAGTAGCCTTGGCTTTTGTCTTTGATTCTTCGAGAAACACATTGACTTTTTTCAGAGAAATATCCTCTAAATTAATTCCTTTATGTGATAAGCCTTCAAAAGAAATAACTGGCGATTCCATGAATATAGATCGCACTTCTTTTTGAGTCATTTTCTGCGTAACAGCATCAAGTCTTCTGAAATAACCAGAAGAACAGCTATATGGCTTTTCTTCTCCTTCAGACACTTCAACAATAATCACATTGTCAATTTGCGACACCTTGGAAAGATTAATTTGCGGATCACAATTTCTGGCAAGTTGTAAAATTTCAGCTTTCATCTGGTTAGTTAGCTTATCCCCAGTAATCTTACCCTCATCATTAACACCAAGTAAAATATACCCGCCTTTGGAATTTGATAACGCAACTATGTCACGGTCGATCTTTGAAGAATATTTTTCTTTAAACTCAATCGTCAGACCTTCGCCTTCAGCGATTAGTAATTTTAATTTCTCAATTTCCATAATTAATTCAAAATCTTAACTGCTTTACGCTTATGCTCCAGCGTTAAAATGCCTGCCATCCATTTTTCGTGTTCAGCACATAGATGATATCACGATTTACGTCAACATTCT
>CAYZLU010000375.1:2206-2778 GCA_964479285.1 uncultured Planctomycetales bacterium
CCTTACACATGCCGGTATTCAGGGCTGTCATCACAATTGGCTGTAGATGAACCGCGCAGGCATTAATCAAACGCTCACACTCATCCTTCCCAAGATAACCCAAGCGTTTATTATTTTCTTTAAGCATTTTGATCTTTTTGACCGGGTTCAATGAATTTCTTTGAAATGTTTGTCTTTAAGCCAAGGTTCGATTTCATGTAAATCGAATTTTACCAGCTTTCCTATCTTTAGGTAAGGAATTTTCTTTTGGCATACCCATACATATTTTGTGCCTATAAAAATCCTTGAATTAACTATTAATAGATAAACTTTTTGTTGCGGTTATTCCCAAAAAAGAACGAATGTCTGGCAGCGGCTGAATAGTAATGTCCCCTACCGTAAAGCCTGTGGCATTTTGTAATTGGGCTAGCTGAGCTGCATCTATATGAAACTTGATTGCTAAACCATTGTTTTGAGCTTGTAGAACATCCTTGATTTTGGATAAATCGATACCACCTTTTTTAAACGATTTGTCATTACCACCTGATTTATCTAAACCAAAACTATGATTTTTTCTTTGAATTGTACTATTC
>CAYZLU010000376.1:0-2772 GCA_964479285.1 uncultured Planctomycetales bacterium
TTAATATTTTTTCTAACATAATTCAAGAGCAACATTGTCCATTTAATTTGTATTTGGCAGGTCGACTTTCTTAATTTTTAAAACGAACCTTTCGCCTGCTTTTAAAAACTCCACATGGTCAACGGCAATGCTATCCACCACATAAGGGCCAATTCGATCATTTATTTTCACAATTTTGCCGTTGACAATGGCCGCATTGTTCCCCGAGGCGTCCGCCACAATCCCTTCCAGGACCAAATCATTCACCGACAAATCTTCATCATAAGAGACCACTAATCCATCAGAAGACACCAGAGGCATAAAAGGATCCCGTTTCCCATGATCATCATACACAAAAACACCCTGGGCATAAACTGAATTTGCAAAAAATAATAATAGCACAGGAAACAGGAATCTCATAAATTATTAACCTGCATGATTCAATGCCCTGTCCACTAGTATCATCTCAAGGGTCATTGAAAATAAATGCGCATTAGTGTCCTTCTCATCATTTTGAATGATAAAGTCTTTCATAATAAAAAACATATTTTCATTTTCAATCTTGTTAAGGAAATGCCCAAACTTATGATATCCGCAGCGGACCTTGATTACAACGGGCAACGCATAATATTTGCCGTCCGCAGCTGTCGTCAAAACTTCCTGCTGTGTCTTCTCCGGGACCAATTGGTCAATTTTAACACCGTATTCATTGGCGATACTGGAAATGTCACTCAAAATAACGGGCATTTCCTGGATAGGACGCACCTTGATACTTAAAGCCTTTAATTGAAGGCGTTCTTTTTGAAGGTCCTTCTTAAGCTGGTTGTCCCGCCCCCTGTCCGCATAAACCTCTTCAGTATCTTCAGACATCTTTTTTATCTGGTCGCTAATATTGGCGATACTTCCCATTTGAGGCAAGACTAAAAGCAGCACATCCAACAAAATTATCATAAAGACAACGACCACAAACGCACAATAACGTGCCTGGTCGTTTAATTTATTAAAGGATTCGAGGATTTTTTTCATTTTAATTTCGCCATAACAGAAAAATCCGTGACCTCAACAGCATTGTTCTTCTCTCCCTGGATGGAATTGACTTCCAGCGAAGAAAAATCTTTCATAAAACCATCATTTTGTTTTAAAGCAGATAAAAATTTACCCACATCATTAATTTCATTCTGGTTTTTTGACACGACACTGCCTTCAATTGTCAGGCCGGTTTTATCTAAAGTCATTCTTCTGATCCAAAGCCCTTTGGGCAAAGAATCACTGATAGCATTGAATTTGGGGGCCCAGAACACCGATTTTCCGGTCGTCATATCGGAAACCATTCTGATCTTCTTTTTTAAGTCCCCGGACTCCTTATTGATGGAATCGTATTCAGTTTTATCGGGCATCACCTTCTGCCAAACCGCTCCGTCACCAGATAAGCGCCCCATTTCCACCAGCCATATAGCACTTAAAATAAGATGGGTCATCACCATCAGCAAAATCAATCCAGACCCCACCCCTAAAAGAATTTCCTTAGGGATATTGATGGTCAAGGAATCCGCGTTTCCTTGGCCGTCTTTTCTCAATGCCGCTGGGATTAAATTAATGTCAATCATAGCCTACAATCCTAGACCCAAGGCCACTCCAAATTGAGCAGCATAATTTTGAATGTCTCCAGATGCTGCTGGGGCATTCATATGGACACTCCCCAAAGGGTTCCAAATCTTTACCGGAAGCCCTAAATTCTTTTCAAAAACACCTTCAATGCCCGTTAATAATGAACCGCCTCCCCCCAGGAAAAGTTCATCTACCTGGACGTTTTTTTCTGTCATAAAATAGTCCATCGACATACGGATTTCAGAGATCAAATTATTGACCGGCATCTCGCAGGCTTCAATGACTTGGGGCAATTTCTCGCCAGGCTGGCGCTTGATCTCCTCAGCTTGGGCCCCGTCAACCCCCATGGCATTGGCGATCTTCTTCGTCAACTCCTGCCCCCCGACGAATATGTCTCTCGCAAAACGCGGATTTAGGTCTTTAAAAATCATAAAACAAGAGGCTGATCCACCAATGTCCAGGACAGCCTTGGCTTTCCCCGATGGCTTGACCTGCGGCCCCAGGCGGTTAAAAACATTGGCCATCGCGATTGAGTTGATCGTCATGCGGCTTAATTCAAACCCTGCGTCCTTAAACAATTTTAAACGATCATCGACCATCTCTTTCTTGACGGCCGCCAGCAATACAAACATTTTTTTATCTTTGCCATCGGGGTCCAAAATGGAACAGTCCGTATAAATATTCTTGGGATCAAAAGGGAAATATTTATCCAGCTCATAGACGTAGGATTTACGCAAATCTTCCAAAGGCATGCGAGGCAAATCCAAATAACGGATCAAGGTGCCCTTGCCGGATAGGGATGAAACCAAAAGCTGATTATTTAAACGCAGACGCTCAGCGATTTTTTTTAAAGAAGTCTTGGTATCTGGACCGTTCAAAGGTTCAATGGCCCATTGACGAATGTCTAAATTACGTGCCGATTGGCCCAATTCAACCGCTTTAATAGATGAAGTGCCTATATCAATACCAATGGCAGATACGGCCGCGGCCTTAGGGATAAAACGGTTGACGAATAAGAGGTATTGGTCAAAAAAAAGCTTAAAATCCATAGGTTGATTTTAGCAGATTCCAAAGCCCCTTGTTAGCGTTATTTAAACTTTTAACCCTGAGGTTTTAAGCCTTGCGCGCCCCTGCTTTCTCGGATATACTTTCTTTAAAGATATTAAATTATGCGTAAAAACGGCC
>CAYZLU010000377.1:0-2768 GCA_964479285.1 uncultured Planctomycetales bacterium
CATTCAAGGGGCAAAAAACAGATATATCGGGTTGTTCACGCTAGAAGCTGTGAAAGTTCCAGCGCGCACTTTTAACGCATCTGTGGCTGATCAAGTGGCTGATCAAAGAATTACTCCTGGTGGTATCGATTTGACCCCTGCTCATATGAATTTACAGACACAGAATTTAGGTGGTAGAATCAAATTTCATATGGATACGTCCATGCTGAAGCAACTGCAAGACGCCTCTGGTTTTGAGCCAGTCATTGTTAGTATTCAGCCAATGGTTAATTTGAAAATCTTCCTAGGTTTAAAAAATAGAGACGAAAAGGTGGCAAGCGTTTAATTTTGATTTTTTGTAAAGCAGACGATTCACTGTTGGAGGACATCCCAGAAATTTTCTCTACCCATAAAATATAAATTATGTTAATATTGAAACTTCTTTGGGGGCATTAGACATTTTTTGGCTTACGGGATTGCGACGGGCCTATAGCTCAGTCGGTAGAGCAGGGGACTCATAATCCCTTGGTCCCTGGTTCGAGTCCAGGTGGGCCCATTTAGGATATAGGGACTCATGGCTCAGTTGGTTAGAGCGTCGCCCTCACATGGCGAAGGTCGAAGGTTCAAATCCTTCTGAGTCCATTTGATGTTTTTTCATTAATTAAGGGGCATATGACGGTGGCAGATCAAAATTTGAAGGACCAAATCAGGAAACTTGTCGAGCTCCAGGTCATGGACGAGGAAATATTCCGTTTCAAGCGCGAATTACGCGAAAAACCAGCTGATTTGGAAATTTTAAAGGCCGAATTTGAATCCAAGAAAGTCAAGCTTAAGGCGCTGGAAGATAAATTAAAGGCCATCCAGGTTGTCCAGAAAGAACTGGAATTAGAGCTGAAAATCAAGGAAGAGGGTATTTCAAAAGCAGATGCTTCATTGGCCCTTTTAAAAACGAATAAGGAGTACCAGGCGCGGCTTTTGGAGATCGAGAATTTAAAGGCGGACAAATCTGTCGTCGAGGAGAAGATCCTTTTGGGTTTTGACCAAGTGGATGCTGCCAGGAAAGCCATGGACGTGGAAAAAGCCGCAGTTGTCCAATACGAAAAAGAATTTAGTGCCAAGAAAAAGCAGGTTGAAGATGATGTGGCGCTTATCAATGACCAGCTAAAGGTCAAAGAATCCCAGCGCGCGCGCATAGCACCTGAAGTGAGGCCTGATTATTTAAGCCGTTACGAGCGTATATTGAATAACAAGGATGGTTTGGGTATTGTTAAAGTGGTTGATCATACTTGCGGCGGTTGTTTCATGCATTTGACCGAACAGGTCCTCAATGAGCTGAAAAAGTATGAGCAGATCATTGCCTGTGACACGTGTGCCAGGATCCTTTATCTGGCTGATGAACTTTAACCTATGAAGCTGGAGATTTTTACCGACGGCGGTTGTTCAGGTAATCCGGGGCCGGCAGCCATCGGGGTGGTCATTAAAGAAGGTACAAAGACCATCAAAACCCTCAGTCGGGCCATTGGGCAAGGTACCAACAATATTGCGGAATACACGGCCTTGATTGTTGCTTTACAGGAAGCGTTGGCCCTAAAAGCAGATGAAGTCAGCATTAAAGCCGACAGTGAATTGATGTGTAAGCAGGTATCAGGCGCCTACGCGGTCAAGCATGAGAATATAAGGCCGCTGTTTGACCAGGTCAAACATTTGGTCACTGGTTTTAAATTGTTTAGGATCACACATGTGCCCCGCGAGCAAAATCGCGAGGCGTATGCGTTGGTCCGGCAGGTCTTAAAAAAAGCAGGTCAGGATGGCCGCTCTGATGCTTATGGCGTCGGAGAGGAAAGTCCGAGCTCCAAAGGATAATGCATCCCGATAACGCGGGACCGGAAAGTAGGGATAAGTAGTGCCTGTCCCTACTTATCCGAGGATTAGAGCTACAGTGACGATGTCCCGCCTCTGCGAAGCGGCGGGGAGTGAAACGAGCAATCTCTGCATGGAGCAATGCCAAATAGGAGGGAAGCGCGAAAGCGCACGGGGTGGTCCGTTCCGTCATACTCTCGGGTAGGCTGCAAGATACTTCGTAAAAATGCGGAGTGTTAGTCGAATGGCCATCACCTGCACCATGCGGTGTAGGACACAGAACTCGGCTTATTGACTGCTTTTAATAGGGGACAGCGCCCTATTATTTAGAATGGTTGAATGGAAATAATAGGGCGCTGTCCCCTATTAAAAATGCGGAGGTTTTTCAATGTCAGGTCATTCAAAATGGGCAAAAATTAAACATAAAAAAGGTGCGGAAGATGCCAAGCGCGGTGCCTTGTTTACAAAATTGAGTAAGGAAGTTACAGCGGCGGCCAAGGAAGGTGGCGGGAACATCGAAACCAATTTCCGTTTACGCGCGGCAATTGCCCGTACGCGTGAATACAACATGCCCCAAAGCAATGTTGAAAACGCCATCAAAAAAGGGACTGGTGAAATCCCTGGAATTGTTTTTGAGAATGTCGTTTTTGACGCATATGGCCCGGGTGGTGTGGCACTTTTGATTGAAGGCTTGACCGATAACAAGAACCGTACTACCGCGGAAGTCCGCAACCTATTGAATAAAAAAGGCGGCTCATTGGCTGGCGCTGGTTCAACCGCCTTTATGTTTTCCAAAAAAGGTTATCTGGAAATTGAAAAGAGCAAGGCTTCTGAAGATGCTGTCATGGAAATTGCTCTTGACGCGGGTGCTGAAGATATCAAGACTGAAGGCGAAACATTTGAAATATTTACGGGACCGACCAGTTTTG
>CAYZLU010000378.1:0-2766 GCA_964479285.1 uncultured Planctomycetales bacterium
CTTGAGGATATTTAGCGTGACGCTGGGCGTCCCCATGGCACGGCTGTAACTCAAGGCATCAGCCATACCTTCTTCGATTCTTGCCACCTGTCTGAGGTGGATAGGAACGTAGTTGGGCGCACCTCCCCGCTGCTTGATGACCAAGTCACCAAACTCCTCGATGGTTTTGGCTTCCCCCATGGTCCGTACATTCAATTGTATTTTCCCACTGTCTAACTGGCCTGCTGGACCTTCCATATGTTCATTTTGTATCGTGTAGATGACATCATCGACCGAAAGCGCATACCGATTTAGGGCATTTTTATCCACCCAAATACGCAGATTGGGATCACGATAACCGCCCAGTGTAATGTCGCCGACACCTGCTACCGTTGAGAAATCATCCTTGATTCGGTCATTGGTATATAGCATCAAGTCCTTGAGAGGGTACTTATCGCTCTCCAGTGTCAAAAGCATGATCGGCTGGTCTTCAGGGTTTGATTTGCGGATGGTTGGTTGAGTGATTGCTTTGGGCAGTTTCTGTAAGACAGAATCCACCTTGGCCTGGACATCCTGGACTGCCAGGTCAATATTGCGGTCCAATTCAAATTCAATTGTCACCGTGCCTTCACTGTCTTCGGACTCAGAAGAAACGCTGCGGATGCTTTGGATGCTCATCACCGCGTCCTCAATGATGTCGACAATAGAAGTTTCGATGACCTCCGGGGCCGCCCCTTCCAGGCGGATATTGACGGAAACAACAGGATAATCCACATCTGGAAGCTGGCTGATCCCCATGCGCATAAAAGAGATCCCGCCGAACACGATGAGCCCTGACATGAGCATCCAGGCAAATACAGGGCGCCTGATGGATATTTCGGAGATGTTCATTGTTTTTCTAATTCACCCCCACCTAACCTCCCCCATCAAGGGGGAGGGATCCTTGCTTTACTCTAAACCTTTCATCAAAAACAAACGATGGGCCACGGAGGCTTCCAATTGGTTATAATCGATTTTTGCCTGGTAACGGACCCTTTCCAGGGAACGCTCTGTATCTTGATAGGCCGTGAGCGCCTGCAGCACGTCGAGATTGGTGACCAAATTATATTCGTAATCCTGGGCATTGGCTTTGTAGTTCTTTTCAGATATATTGTAGGCCTCTTGAAGGGCGGCCAATTGTGCCAGGTCAGCCTTCAGATCATGGTATAGGGAACGGACATCTTCCAGGGCCATCCGTTGCACTTGGGCGTATTGGATTTCACTTTGACGTTTTTGGGACTCTGCTGTGCGTACTTTCGATGTCGTTGTCCCGCCTGTAAAGATGGGCAAGGTCACGGCAATTTCCACGTCCCAGGCCCCGTTTGTCTCGCGGTCAGGCCGCTCGCCGTAATAATCACTGATCAAATCTACAGACGGAAGATACGCTCCCCTGGCAACAGAAACATTTGACTTGTATGCATCTACATTTTTTTGGGCAGCTTTAACATCTGGCCGGGAACTGACCTGGGACTGGTAACTGTCCAGTGTTCCCATGCCAAATGGGACTTGGTCGGTGTCATCCAAGGGGGTAGCGGCATCCAATCCTGTCAAAAAAACAAATACTTCACGGGCCACCTCCAGCTGTCCCAAAACCTGTTCCCTCTGGGCCTTTAGAATGGCCTGGGCTGATTGAACAGTGAGTACTTCCGTGGTCCTCGAACGTCCTATACTAAACCTGTCCTGGAGCTCCTTTGTCCTTTTTTGATAAAGGTCCAGCTCATTATCCAAAACACTTAAATCTTTTTGGATGGCCAAACTGGTGTAAAAAGCACTTGCCACGTCACTATAAAGCTGCATGCCGGCCCATTGCCTGGCTTCCTGTTGTGCCTTGACAAAAGCTTTGGCTGCGTGCACAGCGGCAAAATCACTGAAACCTCTAAACAACGGTTGGTCTGCGGTGATCCCTAAAGTCTGTTGGCCACGGGAAGTTGATGTATTGCCTGAGCCGGTAAAATCTGAACCACTCTGATGAAAATAAGTATAGGAAGCATTGATGGAAGGAAAAACAGCACCCCAAGCCCGATGGTAATTTTCTTCGGCCTGGACGACCAATTCCTGCTGGGTGGCTAACACTTCACTTCTTTTAAGAGCTGCCTTAAAACAATCTTTGAGGCTAAGGGGCTGTTGCGCCGACGCGTAAGAAGGGACCAATAAAAGAAGAATGGCAGCCGGATATAAATTGATATTCTTCATTAATAATCTGACAATTTGCCGCGCAGGCGGGCCTGCATGCCTGTCGGTTTATCCGGGGTTGGACTAAGGGGACCTAACCCTGACGGCTGGGGAGACGGGTTTTCAGTACTGGTATCTGTTTCGGTATTGACATGGCCGTTCTCCTGCATGGATTTCTCCAGGCGGGAAGCAAAATCTTCCTCACCCATCCCACGCAATTTGGTGATCATGTCCATGGCTTCCGTCCGCTGGTTACTGGCAAAATAAGCGGAACCCATGCCATAATAAATTTGGGGCTCCTGGCTGACTGCCAATACTTCTTTAAAATATTTAAGCGCCGTTATTGGCCTTGACCTGACTAATAAATTGATCCACGCGAGGCTTACCTGGGCGCTGCTCAAATGAGGGTCAAGTTTAAGGGCTTTTTCAAAATACTCCTGGGCATGGTCCATGTCCTGACGGCCATAGTAAATCCTTCCCAGATTATCATATGCTTGTGTCATTTTAGGGTCATAGCTGATTGCTGTCTTTAAATATTCGATGGTCTTGTCCTCATCCCAATTGGCAGCTTGGTTG
>CAYZLU010000379.1:0-2732 GCA_964479285.1 uncultured Planctomycetales bacterium
TTGCCTTTGACCCCAAAGACCAATACCTCTACATCTCCCGCTATGCCGGTTCAGTGTATAAGATGAAGCTTTAATGTTGCACTCGCAATGACACAGCCCGTCATTTTCCAAAAATATATTCTGCTTGGGCTCTGGGCATGCTGCTGCTCAGGGTTTTGACTAGGTCTTGGGCAAAAACCAGGGCTGGTTTGATGTTTTGTTCATTGATGGGAATGTCCAGGCGGACGGTAAAGCCCGTTCTTTTTTTTCCCCATAACGAAAACCAAAATTCTTTTAGTTTTTGGCCGGCCCAATCTACCCTCTGTTTATTAATACATAACCAATAGATCACTAGGGTGTCTTCGCCTGTTTTCTTGAAAAAGATAGTGGGGGCCTGGAATTTTGCGTATGAGATTTCGAAATGGGTGTCCGGTAAATCTTCGGGCGTATATCCGGCACCGCTAAAGCATAACCTGGGATGATGGAAATTGCCGGCATCCAGCAGGGTAAAATAGATGGTCATGCCCTGGGAATTGACATATTTCTTGGTTTTGATCTCATCAATAAAAAAATATTTGTCCTGGCCCAAATTTAATTTTTGTTCAACGTCTTCGCCGCTCCAATCACCCATTTTATCGGGAAGTGTGATTGTTTTAAGAATGACTGTGCCTTGATATTTGGGCCGCGGAGTGCCATAGGCCAGGACAATGGCTATTACCAGCAAAATGCTGATTAATAACGGTTTTTGCTTGTCAGTCACCATTATTCTTCTCCAGGCGTTGGGTAATATTTATCAATAAGCATAAACCCGAAGATGATCACTACAAACACTAAAATCCCACTGAGTTCATGTAAAAATCCCTGTCCCATCGCGTCGCCCAAGGCATAGGTGATCAAACAGAGCATGATTACCCTGACAAGATTACCTAACAGTGATAAAGGGATGACGCTTAATAGCAGGACCCATTTTTTTGTGCTGCTGGTTTTTAGAAAATACACATAGAGCACCGAAAGCGCCATAAAGGTGATTAAAGACCTAAAGCCGCTGCAGGCAGGGGCTATATAGATTTCATGCTGGTTGATGTATATCAGTAACCCTTGGGCGTAGATGGGAAAATGGAAAGATTGCAAGACCATGACAGCACCTACGGAAGCTATTTTGCGCATGGGCAAGGTGATCGTATCGAGGATCCCCACCGGCGGAGGAATGATAAAACCCAGGTAACCCAAGGGGAAAATAACGGCCCTAAGCATTTTAGGCCCCCACAAATATCCCGTAATGCCCGCTAAAAGAGGCATTAAAGAAAAAGATGAAATAAAAATATAATCATGCCGCCAGCCGAATACAAATAGGAATAGACCTAAAAATATGGACAAAAGACTTAAGTTGGCAGATAGGGTAGTGAGATTTTTTTGTTTCGTTTGGGAGGCGATTTCCCGCAGATGCCGGCGTTTTAGCCAAACAATCAACAAGGAAGCAGGAAGGACAAAATAAGCGTGGGTATAATCCAGCATTTCCCAACGCACAAGATAAAGGTGCTTGAAGATAGGGAAATATAGGACTACAAGCAAGATCCAGAGCAGAAATTTAAACAAGCCTGAATTAGACCACAAGTGCTTTTTTACGGCGCAGTATGCAGATCGCCATGACAATGCCGCCTGTCAGGAAAAGCACGGTGCCCACCGGTTCTGGCGCAGCATTAACACGAAAGGTTGTTTGGCCTGTCAAAGGTTGTCCGTCATTAAAAGAGTTTGCCGTTACGGTCCATGTACCTACCGTTTTAACGCTGTCCCAAACTGGTCCGGGGTAGCTGACCCAATATTGATTCGTAGTTGAAGAACTATAAGGAAAATAGATGTTGGCATTTGGGCTTTGCACTGTGTACAAGTTTGATTGATTGGTAAGTCCGCCCGCAGGAGGGGTAGAATAGAATTCAATATATAATTCAGGGTTTTGATTTAAGGTAAATTCTGTTTTCTGGACAGTGCTTCCAGCGCTGCCTACGGTATACATTTCAGCATAAGAACCGAAAAAACTGGCGTGAGCATAGTTGGACGGTAATAGGATTAAGAAAAAAAGCGCGATGGGGGTTAATTTCATGTGTTTCATTGATGGATCCTTTCGATTATATAGCTGTCATTGAACGGGCAAGGAAATTTCAACTCTTAAAAATTTAAAGTTGCGGGTCTTGCTTTACACGGCAGAATTATATATAAGGCCAATTTTTATGTCAATAGAAATTATTTGGAGAGATAAATGAGAAAAAAGAAGCTTGACCTTCCATTTAAAATTGTTAGTATGGTTTGGTTTTTAATCATTTAACATGTTTTAAAATCATGAGAAAACATAAAAAATTCATACTGGTCACTGGTGGTGCGGGGTATATCGGTTCCCACATGACGCGATTATTAGAGGCTGAGGGTCACCTGCCGTTGGTATTTGATAATCTCAGCACCGGGAACAGAAGATTTGTGTCCAAAGGTGTCCCGTTTATCAAAGGCGATCTATGCCGTCCCAAAGATATAGAAAAGCTTTTTCAGCTATACGATATACAGGCAGTGATTAATTTCGCAGGGTCGATCGTGGTGCCGGAATTAGTCGTTGACCCATTGAAATATTATTACAATAATATTTACGGGATGGTTAATTTGCTTGAAGTCATGCGCAAGCACAAAGTCAATAAAATTATTTTTTCATCCACCGCGGCGGTTTATGGAAACGCAAAGAAAATCCCGATTACAGAACAAGAACC
>CAYZLU010000380.1:0-790 GCA_964479285.1 uncultured Planctomycetales bacterium
CAAACCTTTCTTTTTTCATACGTCCCATCATTAATCCTAAGCATTCAGGGATGGGTTCTGGTTTGCTGCCATCAAAGCAGGGGTTGATGTCCTCACGCATCAGGGTAAGCTTGATATTCGTCCCTTTTAATATCTGGAGCATCAAATCACGGCCGCTGCCATGCATGATATCAGCCAATACTTTGTACTTGGCCGTCTTCATTTTCTTCAAATTCAGGTAAGCACGGATAAATTTGACATATTCCTTTTTAAAATCATGGGTCACGATCAGGCCTTGGGCAACAGCTTCAGAACAGGCCAGGCGTTTTATTGGGGATTGGCCCAAATAACCCTCAACTGCATTAGTAATGTCCTTTGAAGCAGCACCACCTTGGGCTGTTTTGATCTTGATACCATTAAATTTGGCAGGATTGTGTGAGGCCGTGATCATAATACCGCAAACATTTTTTAGGCCCACAACCCCGAAACTTAACGCTGGGGTCGGCACAGAAGTATCTGAAAGATATGCTTTGATGCCATTAGCCGCGAAAACTTCAGCAAAGGCCTGGGCATATTCAGCAGAAAGAAAACGGTTGTCGTACCCGACAGATGCCGACTTATGGGCAAATTGAGGGTTGTTCTTATTGACCCAGTCAGCCACTGCCTGGGCCACCACGCGGACATTGTCAAAAGTAAAGGTATCAGAAATGACCGCACGCCAGCCGTCGGTGCCGAATTTAATTTGGGACTTGATGTCGCTCATATAGCTCTCCTAACTGAACCCCGCCGTTTGGGCCATCAGCCCGGGCGG
>CAYZLU010000380.1:800-2714 GCA_964479285.1 uncultured Planctomycetales bacterium
TGGGCCATCTGGCCCAAGCGAGGCTGTCTAACTTTAACCATACAACCGGTAACGCTTAATATAACGGATAACGGCCTTGGGCGTCAAATACCAGATTGATTTCCCGTTCTTTAGACGCTGACGGATATCACTGGAAGAAATATCAACGGCCGGCATATTGATTTTCAAAAAGGGCCAGCGTTTGGGATAATTCTTGTCAAAACCCGGACGGTTTAATATGACCAATTGGGCCAGTTTCAAAATACCCTGCGGGTCCCTCCAACGGTGAAAAGTCCTTAAGTTGTCTGCACCCATCAATAAATAAAATTTGGACTGCGGATACTTGGCCTTTAATTCTTTTAAAGTATCAATGGTGTAAGAGATTTGCTTTCGGCATATTTCACCATCATACAATTTAAAGGCCCCGTTGCCTTTGATGGCTTCTTTGACCATCACTAAACGTTTAGACGCGTCAGGCACAGGATGTGTGGTTTTAAATGGCGAACAAAAAGCAGGCACAAAGAACACCGCATCAAGCGTCAATGCTTCAACGGCACTTTGGGCCATCAACAAATGGCCAAAATGAATAGGATCAAAACTCCCCCCTAGCACCCCAATTTTCATCCTTAGACCGTTTCTATGCATCTCATTAAAGTTAACCAGACCCAGTCTAAATACGAATTTGACCGTTACCGTAAATTTCGTATTTATAACTGGTCAACCCTTCCAGAGCCATGGGGCCGCGCACATGTAATTTATCCGTGCTGATGCCCACTTCAGCCCCAAAGCCGAACTCATAGCCGTCGGTAAAGCGGGTTGAGGCATTGGCATAAACGCATGCCGAATCCACCCTATCCAGAAAGACTTGTGCTCGCTTTTTACTCCTGGTGACAATAGTATCTGAATGATGTGAACTGTAGGTGTTAATATGTTCAATAGCTTGGTTGATATTGTCAACCACCCGCACCGAAAGGATCAAATCCAGGTATTCCGTACGCCAATCTTCTTCAGTCGCTTTTTTAATCCCCGTCTTGACAATGGCACGCGTGGCTTGGTCTGCACGGATTTCGCAGCCGGCCTTTTGTAAATCCGCAATGACCGAAGGTAGAAATTGTTTGGCCACCACACGATCTACCAGCAAGGTTTCCATGGCATTACATACCCCTGGCTTTTGGAGCTTGGCATTCAACGTGATCTTATGAGCCATTTTCAAATCAGCTTCTTTGTGCACATAAACGTGACAGATACCTTTATAATGCTTAATGACCGGGATACGTGAATGTTGGACGACAAAACGGATCAATTCTTCGCCTCCCCGTGGGACAATGACGTCCAAATATTCGTCAAGTTTCAATAGCTCATGCACGGCCTGGCGGTCGGTTGATTCAATCAATTGTAAAGCATCCAAAGGGACCTTGGTTTTCTTCAACTGGTCCTTTAAGATCTTAAAAATCGCTTTATTCGAATGAATGGCTTCACGGCCGCCTTTAAGGATGGCGGCATTACCGGATTTCAGGCACAGGGCGGCGCAATCAGCAGTGACATTGGGCCGCGATTCATAAATAATACCGACAACGCCCAATGGCACGCGGATTTTCTTGATCAAAAGGCCATTGGGACGGTGGATTGTTTCCAGTAATTGGCCAACCGGTTCTTTGAGTTTGGCTGTTTCACGCAGACCGTCTGCCATCGCTGAAATCCGTTGAGGATTAAGCGTCAAGCGATCAATAAGGGCCTTGGTATAATTGGCCTTTGAAGCAACAGCCAGGTCTTTGGCGTTTTCCTTGATTAAAAAGGATTGTTGGGCTTCTAAAGCATTGGCCATCTGCATCAGCGCGTGGTTTTTCTCTTTCGTGCTGACCAAGGCCATCTGATAGGAAGCTTTTTTAGCTGCCTTTGCTATTTTTAAAATGTGAGCGGATAAATTCATGTTCC
>CAYZLU010000381.1:0-2712 GCA_964479285.1 uncultured Planctomycetales bacterium
ATCAGGGCTTGTTTAACGATTACATTCATAAATTGATTTCATTTAGACAATTATTGCTGAAGTTCTATAACAACCCAGGCGGCATTGTCCAGAGGAAAATTGCCCAGGGTAGTCCTAGCGCTAGTAAGGATCTTTTGGGGGTAACCCAATAGTTTCAAAGGGACCGAAATTGTAACGTCATTGGGTGTCCGGCTTACCTGTACGACAGACTGCTCCAGGCGCTTGTTCTGGTCGTAAACACTATAGCTTAAAACACCCAAACGAACATTGATCTTGGGCATTTGCCCAAAAGGCGTCTTACCGCTGTAGCCGAAAAAATAAATAGAAGCTTCCACGTCCTGTGCCAGGGGTTTGGAAAGACCGATGGTGACAATCAGGTTTTCAGGACCCCAGCGTAAGGATTTCCAATCGACACCGACAAAGGCGGAACGTTCCCGGTTGTTCAATTCTTCGGGTAACTCCATCGTCTTTGTGAGGTTCTTCTGCTCTGAAATAAAAGAAACATTTTCGTTCAAGCGTAGTCTCAACGGCGGGAAATCACCAAAAAGCTCATTGAATTTTACAAAGGACAAAAGATACCTGGGACTGGAAAAATATTGGGTCTTATGTGCTTCTAAAGCTTTTTTCTTGCCCACCATCTGCGCTACGCTTAAATGGTACTGTTTCCATATCTCATCACTGGCCAATGTTTCGGGCGGTCTTAGGTCCTTTTCAGGATGAAAACCTTTGATTTTAGGCCAGGTCAGGTAATGGATAAGATAAGGATACAATTCGACCCCATCCATGCCCTCATCCCAAAGGGCCACGCGCAGATACAAATACAGCGCCAGGTGGTCTCCATTATGGTATGCTGGATGGGAAACAAAAATCTTGGTCGGTTTAAAATCCCTTAAAATTGACCTGATGTCCTGGACTATGTCCTCCCCCTTATACGCCGCTCCAAAACGATAAGCGCCTTTGTAGGGAACGGCAGTCACACGGGTCATGATACTCCTATACGCCGGTCGCCTGTTCCAATGATAATACCAAATATTTAGGGTACCGAAATCCGGATATCCTAAAAAAACCAGGTTCTCCGGCCCCACCCCCAAAATGCAGGAAGCATTGATCGCTTCATCATGGCGCACCAATCCCATTGTTTCCACCGCAGCAGGGAAAACCACCGGATGTTTTCGATAAAGAAGAAATGACCATTGATTGCTGTCTCCATAGGTCAAAAAGACCACCTTGATGGGGAGTTTCTGCGCCACGGCCTGTTGAAGCACACCACCCGCACCTAAAACCTCATCGTCCGGATGGGGGGCCAGGACCAAAACACGGTCTGCCGCTGATAATTCCACCTTGCCGATATCTAATTGATCGGCAAAAACGGCAGGGGTCAGCAGGCAAAAAAAGATGAAGATTCCCACTTTCAAAGGAATGACATGTTTCTTAAATGGTTTTGACATATAACAGGGAATGATACTGTTCCTCTTTTCCATCACGAATTATGACCATCGGATATCGTTCACGGACGACAAAACCTTGGGCCTCAAAAAAATAACTTGCAGCTTTATTCGCCTCATGGACTGAAGCTGCCAATTCAGTAATGCCTAAACCAGCAGCATGTTCCACCAAGGCACTTATTAAATTCCGGCCCAGATGCCGGCCGCGAAAATCCCCTGCGATACCGATATGCAAATGGCCTTGGTGGCTATGAAAAGAACTTTTACGCCAGACAAAGACCCTACGCCAATTCTTTATTATCCCGTACAATTGTTGATGGATCTCAGGCCGGAAAAAAACACGATTTTTAAAAGCTTTTATTAGCAATGCCGGCATCAAGAGCCAAAACATCACCAGCCCATAACGGCGATTATCCATACAACCATTGATATATCCGACCATGTCTTTACCGCAGATGGCCACAAAAGTCGATCCAGGTTCGTAATCTGTATAATACTTAGTCAACAGGTCTGCAGCCACCTCGCGGTCGGGGAAAATATTCTCAATAGGGCCTCCCCGGTCCGCCACATCGCAACAAATTGTACGTAAGGCAACCCTGTCCCCAGGTCTGTAAGGTCTAATTTCTGTATTATTCATAAAAATTTATGAGAGAATAGTAAATGGTTATGTTTCAGGCGTCAAGGATAATTCTAATGTTAAAAGATTGCTTCGCTTCGCTCGCAATGACACTATTCTTACTACTCACTTCCTCTTCTGTGTGGGCAGATAAGGACCTGATAGACCGGATCCAGCAAACAGAAAAATCGATAGTGACTGTTCGGACAGAATTGACCAGGGTCATGCCCACCACCCCGCCTCGGATGGCTACTTTTGAACGCATAGCTGCCGGACTTGTCATTGACCCTTCCGGCATTATTGTGACCAACACCCATACGATTATCAACGCCCCTTTTATTTTTGTCATCCTGCGGGACGGCACCAAACTGCCGGCAAAAGTCCTTTTTGCTTCTAGAGAATATGATTTCAGCTTTTTGAGGATCTTTCCGCCCTATCCTCTCCGTAATGTTTCGTGGGCGGATTCTTCGCTTATCAAAATTGGAGAACCTGTTATCGCGGTGGGAAATTCAGATTACGACAATCAATCTATCATGTCAGGCCATGTCAAAAGCATCCTTCAGGACCGGTCCAATACCTCTAATGACTTTCTTGAACTGGACCTTGATCTCTACCATGGAGACAGTGGCGGCCCCATCCTTGACGCCCAAG
>CAYZLU010000382.1:0-2704 GCA_964479285.1 uncultured Planctomycetales bacterium
CGCTGCTTGTTCATGACATTGTCATAGTCCAGCAGTTGCTTGCGGATCTCAAAGTTGTAATTTTCGACCCTCTTTTGGGCGACTTCAAGCGCCCCGGACACCATGCGCGATTCGATGACCTCACCTTCCTTCATCCCAAGCTTGTCCATCACAGCCATAATGTTGTCGGAAGCGAACAAACGCATCAGGTCGTCCTGCAGGGAAACATAAAACCGCGATGAGCCAGGGTCTCCCTGGCGGCCGCAGCGGCCCCTTAACTGATTGTCAATCCGGCGGGATTCATGCCGTTCCGTACCGATGACGTGCAAACCGCCGGCAGTAAGCACCTGTTCTCTTTCTTTGGAGACTTGCTCTTTAAATTGGGTGATGAATGTCTTGACCATTTCTTCGCGGGCCTGGGTCTCATCGTCCCTGGATTTTTCTGCCGCAAGGGCGCGGGCCAGATACTCGGCATTACCTCCCAGGACAATGTCCGTACCGCGGCCTGCCATGTTGGTGGCTATGGTCACGCCGTTATACCGGCCTGCCTGGGCGATGATATGGGCCTCTAACTCATGGTACTTGGCATTAAGGACCTGGTGCGGGATGCCTTTTTTCTTTAGAAGGCCTGCGATCAATTCAGATTTTTCAATCGAAATGGTCCCCACTAAGACCGGCTGGCCTTTTTGGTGGCAGGCGTCGATCTCCTCGACAACGGCGTTGTATTTTTCCTGCATGGTCTTATAAATGCAGTCCGGATAATTGATGCGGACCAACTGTCGGTTGGTGGGAATGACCACCACGTCTAAATTATAGATCTGCTTAAATTCATTGGCTTCCGTGTAGGCCGTACCCGTCATACCGGCCAGTTTGCTGTACATGCGGAAATAATTCTGGAAAGTGATGGTGGCCAGGGTCTGGTTTTCACGTTCGATCTTAATGCCTTCCTTGGCTTCCACTGCCTGGTGCAATCCATCAGACCAGCGGCGGCCGGGCATCATGCGCCCGGTAAATTCGTCGACAATAATGACCTTGCCGTCCTTGACCACATAATCCACGTCACGGACAAAAAATTCCCTGGCCCGCAGCGCGCAATCAATATGATGGCGGTATTCGTTGGTGTCAATCTCATGCAAATTCTTGATCCCGAACAATTGGGCGATCTTGGTCTCTGCTTCGTCCGAAAGAATGATGTATTTGCCTTTCTCATTGGCCAAATAATCATATCCCTTATATTCACCTGTGAAAGCCCTGATATCTTCTTTGTCGTCTGTCTCCTGCGCATCAGTGATGTGGCGGCCTTTAAGCTGGCGGGAAATCTGAAAAGCTTTGTAATACTTGTCCGTACTTTCTTCCGCAGGCCCTGAAATGATCAGCGGGGTGCGTGCTTCATCCACCAGGATACTGTCCACCTCGTCCACCACGGCAAAAGCATGGCCGCGCTGGACCATTTCTTCTTTAAATGAGACCATGTTATCGCGCAAATAATCAAAACCGAACTCGTTGTTAGTCCCATAGGTAATGTCACATCCATAGGCAGCCTGGCGCTCGCGCGGGTTCATGTCATGCTGGATGACACCCACGGTCAGGCCCAAAAATTCATAAAGAGGCCCCATCCAATTACGGTCTCTATGCGCCAGATAATCGTTGACGGTGACAACGTGCACCCCGTCACCGGTCAAAGCGTTCAAATACGTCGGCAAGGTCGCCACCAGGGTCTTCCCCTCACCGGTGGTCATCTCTGTGATGCCTCCGCTATGCAGCACCATCCCGCCGACTAATTGCACGTCAAAATGGCGCATGTTTAAGACCCGCCGCCCTGTCTCGCGCACGACCGCGAAAGCCTCATTGAGGATTTCATCCAACACGCCTTGTTTGGTTTCAAACAGTTCTTTTTCCAAACGCTTGATTTCCAGCCCCAGGTCTTCACGTTCCTGTCCTGAAGATGCTTTGCGGTAATTGGCCTGGATCTGCTCATGGTCATTCTTTTTAATACTGATCGCTTTATTGATGCGCGCTTTAAATTCCGCCGTCTTGGCCTTTAGCTCATCGTCAGATAAGGCCTTGGTCTTTTCTTCCAGGGCACAGATCTCCGACGTACGGGCCGATAATTTTTTGACTAATCCGATCGAAGGCAGTGGCGCTTCAGGATGGATATGTATTTGCACCGGAGGCTGTAAGCGATCGATGAATTTTTGGGCGCCCTGCACAGCACCTTTACGGACTAAAAAATCAAACATATAGGCTCCATTGTTGTTATAAACTCTAAGTACTAAATTTCCTGCTGCCGCTCTTTTAAACGTTTATCCCTGTCTTCAGGTTTTGTTTTTAGAAACCCTTCAATAAAAGGATCAAGCTCTCCATCCAGCACTTTCTGGGCATTGCCTGTTTCAACACCGGTGCGATGGTCTTTGACCATCAGGTACGGGTGCAGCACATAGGAGCGTATCTGTGAACCCCATTCAATCTTTTGCTTGGCCCCTGCCTCTTTGTCCATGACTTCTTCCTGCTGTTGAGTTTTTAATGCCAGAAGCCTCGCCCGAAGCACCTTCATGGCCTGGGCCTTGTTCTGTAATTGCGAACGCTCTTTCTGGGACTGGGCCACAATTCCCGTCGGCAAATGGGTAATGCGTACCGCCGAGTCCGTGGTATTGACCCCCTGGCCTCCGGGACCTGAAGCGCGGTAAACGTCAATGCGCAATTCCGATGGGTTTATCTCAATATC
>CAYZLU010000383.1:0-2670 GCA_964479285.1 uncultured Planctomycetales bacterium
AGGGCTATGAAGCCAAGATCAAAGAGAGAATGGACAAATTAAAGAAAAAATGATATTATACGCGACACATGAAGGACAAAGGCTCTTTAAGGATCCATTATTTAAAGCTGCTTAAAGAGCAGAACAAAGAGGAGCGTTCGCGCAAAAGCCATCTGATAGCAGAGCAATTTTGGAAATTGCCTGCCATCCAGAAAGCGCGTAGCATCCTATTTTATGTATCCATGCCAGGTGAAGTGGATACCTCGGCGATGATTGAGAAGGCAATTTTTACGGGAAAACGGGTTGCTTTACCCATTGTTGAACAAAATCAAAGGAAATTAATTCCTACAGTAATTTTATCCATGGAAGATGCACATAAAGGCACATACGGTATTGCCGAGCCCCATTTTGATCCTGACAAAGCGCTCGCTTTAAAGGACCTTGATGCGGTGGTCGTTCCTGGTCTGGCTTTTGACAGGTCCCTCCATCGTTTGGGCCGGGGGGCTGGTTATTACGACCGTTTTTTAAGCATACTTCCAAATTCTGTAGCTACCGTAGGTCTTGCCTTTGATTTTCAACTCACCGAATGCCTTCCTACTGAGGCGCACGATATACGTCTTCAGCAAATCATCGCAGGGTAAATCTTAATAATGATGTCACCCCCGAATACGCGGGAATGACAATGGGTAAGAAGAAGGAGTTGCCATGGAAAGCAATACACTCGGCCAGGCATTACTTTATATTTTCGCTGGCATTGTTTGCGTTATTGTTGGTTTTTTTCTTAACCGCATTTTAGGGAACAAGCGTTTGGACCAGGCCAATAAAGACGCCGGCGGGATACGGGATTTGGCCCAGCGCGAGGCTGAAACAATACGTAAAGAGGCCCAGCTGCAGGCCAAAGACCTGCTGTTGAAAATGCGGCAGGATTTCGAGAAGGAGACCAAGGAACGCCGTGATGAATTAAGCAGCATGGAAAAGCGTGTTTTACAGCGCGAGGAAAACCTCGACAAACGTGTGGATCTGTTGGAGAAAAAGGAAAAGGATTTAACCACGCGCCTGGAGGTATTGATACGGGGCGAAGCTAACATCAAGCAAAAAGATGAGGAACTGACCAAGGTCCTGGCCCAGGAGAAGGAACGTTTGCATACTATTGCCAACCTGACCGCGGAAGAGGCCAAGCAAATCCTGTTGCGCCGCCTCGAGGAAGAACTACTTAACGAAAAAGCCATGCGCCTGCGTCACATGAATGAAGAGATCAAAGAAACAGCCGACAAGAAAGCACGTGAGGTCATCAGTACTGCCATCCAGCGTTGTGCTTCAGACCATACCGCAGAGACAACTATTTCGGTCGTTCCACTACCTTCTGACGAAATGAAAGGCCGCATCATCGGACGCGAAGGGCGAAACATCCGTACTTTAGAGCAGGCCACGGGGGTGGACATCATCATTGACGACACACCTGAAGCCGTGACCATTTCAGGTTTTGACATGGCGCGCCGCGAAGTCGCACGCATGGCCCTAGAACAGCTTATTGTCGACGGACGCATCCATCCAGGGCGCATAGAAGAAGTTGTAGAAAAGGCCAAGGCAGAGCTTGAGAAGAAAATCAAAGAGGACGGCGAGCACGCGGCCATAGAGCTTGGCATCCACGGCATGCACCCGGAACTTGTTAAATTAGTGGGACGTTTGCGCTACCGCACCTCTTTTGGTCAAAATGGATTAAACCACTCGATCGAAGTGGCCAAACTCATGGGAATTATGGCGCACCAGATAGGCGTTGATGTCAAAATTGCCAAGCGCGCCGGTTTATTGCATGATATCGGGAAGGTGGTATCTTCCGACGTGGAAGAAGGCACCCACGCCATTGTTGGGGCGCGTCTTTCCCGTAAATACGGTGAATCTGAAGAAGTGGCATACGCGGTGGAAAGCCACCATGGTGAAGTGGAGATGAACACTGTCTACGGGATACTGGTTTCAGCGGCGGACGCCATCAGCGCGGCACGGCCGGGAGCGCGTGCGGAAAGCATGGAAACGTACATTAAACGCCTGGAGAACCTGGAGAAAATCTCTAATTCGTTCAAGGGTGTTGAAAAGTCTTACGCCCTGCAGGCGGGCCGTGAGATCAGGGTCGTGGTCATGCCTGAAAAGGTCAATGATGATGAGGCTGTGGTCATGGCGCGGGACATACGTAAAAAAATTGAAGAAGAGATGGAGTATCCGGGGCATATCAAGGTCATGGTCGTGCGGGAGATTCGGGCCATTGAATATGCTAAATAGCGTGAATCGCTGGCGGCTAAATTTGTTCTTTTTGCTCCTGGAAGTCATTTTCTTAACGCCAAAAAACTTATGCTGACTCGGTGGTCAAACAACTCGCTCTTTATTTCTCTGGAAATAAAGAGCTCAAACAAGTTTGACCATTTAAGACTAACGTCTTAAATTCCCTTGCCAGCATACATTTTTTGGCTAAAACCTCCAAATCGCTCAAAAGAACAAATTGAATCCAAACAGCACGCATGGAAAATATTTTATGAGATCAAATTATTGTATGCATTGTAAGGGATAAATTTATTCTAGATGGCTATTTGTGAGATGATATTGTGTTTCTTTTGAAGGTAGTAGAAGGCTGATTTTGCCGGTTGGCGAGCGGTTCAGCTCGACAAAAATCAGCCTGGGCACTAGCGATGCTGCACC
>CAYZLU010000384.1:0-2662 GCA_964479285.1 uncultured Planctomycetales bacterium
TTAAATCGCCCGCAGGTATTCAAAGATTGGTCTAGACAAAGGGTACCACTTAAATTTTCGCTTCTCATAGGGAATGACGTTTAAAGGACAATGTAGAGGGTTTCTCATGAAGATAGTTGTTGACGCCATGGGTGGTGATTTTGCCCCCGAGAATGTAGTTGCCGGGGTGGTCGAAGCTGTTAAGGAGTACCATGTCTGTGTCACGCTGGTGGGTTTAAGCGAACGCATCCAAGAAGAATTAAAGAAGCACAGTTTTCCCAAAGACCTCATTGAAATAGTTCAAGCGCCAGATGTGGTCGCCATGGATGATGCTGCTACAGTTGTCATGCGCCAAAAACGCCATTCGTCCATTAATATCGGGATGGGCCTTTTGAAAAAGGAGGGTTACGGGGCTTTCGTCAGCGCAGGTAATACCGGCGCTTGTGTCGCTGCATCCACCTTTGTTCTAGGTATGATTCCTGGTGTTGACCGGCCTGGCATAGGATGTATCTTTCCATCCTTAAAGAAATTTACATTTATTATCGATGTGGGAGCCAACACTGCCGCCAAACCGGAACATTTACTGCAATACGCCAAGATGGCCAAGGTATACGCCCAATCTGTTTTAGGCCGCCCTGAGCCTTCTATAGGATTGCTTAACATTGGGGAAGAAGAATGTAAAGGTACAGGCCTTGAAAAAGAGGCCCATAAGATCCTTGAAGAGAAAGAACCCCTTTTTATCGGAAATATTGAAGCCAATGAGGTATTCACAGGAAAATCAGATTGTATTGTTTGTGATGGATATGTTGGTAACATCACTTTAAAAGTCGCTGAAGGTTTGGTTGAATCTATCGGGAAATTGCTTAAACGTGAAATCACTAAAAATCCGATAGCTGTTTTGGGTGCGATTTTACTGAAATCCAGTTTGAGCGCTGCTAAAAAAAGTGTGGATTATTCCGAATACGGGGGAGCACCTTTATTAGGTGTGGACGGTTTAGTTCTTATCAGTCATGGCCGTTCTAACCCTAAGGCCATTAAAAATGCCATCCGGGCCGCTAAAGAGCAGATAGAGCATAATGTTTTAAAGAAGATCAAGGAAGAGATGGCCAAGAATGGTTAAGGTCGGTATTCTGGGGCAGGGAGCGTATCTACCTTCAAAAAAGCTCACCAATTTTGATTTAGAAAAGTTGGTGGAGACTTCGGATGAATGGATCCGCACCCGTACAGGGATCCAAGAGCGCCGTATAGCTTCACACGAAAAAACAAGTGATTTAGCTTCTAAAGCTGCCATCCAAGCGCTGCATGATGCAAAAATTTCTTCAGAAAAAATTGATTTGATTGTTGTGGCGACTATTTCTCCAGACAGTAATTTTCCTTCTATGGCGTGCAAGGTCCAAAAGGCGATCGGGGCTAAAAAGGCCGCGGCTTTTGATATTTCCGCGGCCTGCGCGGGATATTTGTATGCATTGACTACCGCTAAAATGTATATCCAGACAGGTTTAGCCAAACGTGCCCTGGTTATTGCGGCTGAACGTATTACAAGTTTGATTGACTGGAAGGACAGAAATACGTGTGTCTTGTTTGGCGATGGGGCCGGAGCTTGTGTATTGGGGCCGGTCAAATCAGGAGGCATTACAGCTGATTTCTTAAAGGCTTTTGGTGATCAAGGTGATTTAATGCATGTTGTCTCTGAAGGAGCTCGAAGCCCGTTACATCCGGATAAAGCCGCTTATACAAAATTGCCGTATGTGGTCATGGAAGGCCAGGAACTCTTTAAAATGGCGGTTAATTCCATGGCGGACGCGATTGAGAAAGTCTTAAAAAAAGCCAAAATCAAAAAAGAAAATATCGATTGTATTGTTCCACACCAGGCCAATGACCGCATCATTTCAGCTGTAGCCAAAAAATTAAAGATCCCTAAAGAAAAAATTTTTATCAATATTGATAAATACGGGAACATGTCAGCTGCTTCCATCGCCGTCGCATTGTATGAAGCTAAAAAATCCAAGAAAATTAAAAAAGGCGATAATGTGGTTTTAGTGGCTTTTGGTGCCGGCTTGGTCAGTGCTGCTAATGTGATTAAGTGGTGAAATAGAGGTATGATAAACGTAGCGTTAATATTCCCCGGCCAGGGAGCACAAAAAGTAGGCATGGGACTGGAGTTTTTCAAAAATTTTCCTGAGTCCAGGGCCATTTTTGAACAAGCAGATCAAATTTGCGCCAATGGCTTGACTAATGTCATGTTTGAAGGCCCTGAGGATAAATTAACTTCCACATCCTATTGCCAACCAGCCATTTTAACCATGAGTGTTGCAGCTTTGAAAGCTTTTGAGTCCCATCCCAAGTCCAAGGATTTTTCCGTAAAATTTGCCGCTGGTTTAAGTTTAGGGGAATATTCAGCCCTGGCAGCATCAGGAGTCATGAACTTTGCTGATACTCTACGTTTGGTGCAAAAGCGTGCCGTTTTTATGGAAGAAGCCACTAAAGAAAACCAGGGGACCATGGCTGCAGTGATTGGTTTTGATGGACATAAACTTGTTGAAATCTGCCGTCAAACAGGTGCGCAAATTGCCAATTTTAATTCTCATGAACAGATTGTGATTACCGGCGAAAAGTTTAAAGTAGATAGAGCTATCGAAGCGATCAAGGCCCAGGGCGGTCAAAAAATTATTCCTATCTCTGT
>CAYZLU010000385.1:0-2653 GCA_964479285.1 uncultured Planctomycetales bacterium
GCCCCATCTGACATGATGGATTTTCGGGTGGCAGCCATACGGCAGACCCTTAACAAAGAACATTTTGATGACGTGGGAATTTTATCTTATTCGGTCAAATACTCTTCAGCATTTTATGGCCCTTTTCGTGATGCCGCGCATTCTGCACCGGGATTTGGGGACCGTCGCACCTATCAAATGGACCCTGCCAACAGCCGCGAAGCCATCAAAGAAGCCAGGCAAGATGTCGAAGAAGGTGCGGACATGGTCATGGTCAAGCCGGTCTTGGCCTATTTAGACATTGTCACGACCCTGCGCCGAGAATTAAATGTGCCGATCGTGGGTTATAATGTCAGCGGGGAGTATAGTTGTGTCAAAGCGGCTTCGCTAAATGGCTGGGTCGATGAAAAATCAATTGTTTTGGAAACTTTGACTTCCATCAAACGTGCCGGGGCGGACATTATAATTTCTTATCACGCGCAGGATGCTCTAAAATGGATGCCATGAAACCAAACGACGTGACGAATCGCGCCCGCAGAATATTGGTGGGTGGTGTTAATAGCCCTGTCCGCTCTTTTAAAGCAGTGGGCGGAGACCCATTGACGATGAAAAAGGGGAAGGGTAGCCAGCTTTTTGACGTAAATGGTCGTAAATATACAGATTATTGTTTATCTTGGGGGGCATTGATCTTGGGACATGCACATCAAGATGTCATCAAAACAGTGCAAAATGCCGTCAAAAATGGTGTCAGTTACGGTACCACCACCAAGCCTGAAATCGAAATTGCCCAATTTATCACCAAGCATGTGCCATCAGTGGACATGGTCCGTTTTGTCAACTCAGGAACTGAAGCCACCATGAGCGCTGTACGTTTGGCACGGGGGTATACCCGACGGAATAAAATCGTCAAATTCGACGGCTGTTACCACGGACACAGTGATGATCTTTTAGCAATGGCTGGATCAGGTGTCGCTTTTCTGGCGACCTCATCAAGCCAGGGGATCCCGAACGCCCATTTGCAGGACACGTTAAGCCTTCCGTTTAATGATACCCAAACATTGATCAATACCATCGAACGCCATCATACAGACATTGCCTGCGTTATTTTAGAGCCAGTACCTGGTAACATGGGCATCATTAACCCTGACCAAGGCTTTCTTAGGACAGCGCGTGTTTTGACTAAAAAATACAATATTGTGCTCATTTTTGATGAGGTGATGAGCGGCTTTCGTTCTCATTTGGGTTGTGTCCAGACGGAGTTGGGTGTCATCCCTGATATGACATGCCTTGGCAAGATCATTGGTGGGGGGTTTCCGGTAGGGGCCTATGGCGGCAGGAGGGACATTATGAAGCATTTGGCGCCATTAGGAGGGGTTTACCAGGCCGGAACATTTTCTGGTAACCCAATAGTCATGCAGGCTGGATTGGCTACTTTAAAAAATCTCTCTCCTCAAATCTACAAAAGACTCAATATCATGGGTGATGATTTTGTCAGCAAGACCAATGCCCATTTAAAAACAAATAATATTAAGTCTCATCTGGTCAATTATAAAAGCATGATCAGCATTCGTTTTCGTTCGCAGCCGGTCTTTAATTATCTTGAAGCTAAAAAAGCTTCATCAGACAGTACCTACGCCAAATTGTTTCATTACTTATTAAGCCGGGGGATTTACTGGCCGCCTGCGGATTTAGAGGCCCTGTTTATTTCCAGTGCACATACCCAGAAGGATATTGATGTTCTTCAAGAAACCATTAAGAAATTTTTTGTTCCCGGCAGCTAATCTCCTCCTTAGCTTTTTCTTATTGAGGGCTTTTTTTATTGCCGGCCAAAATGTCGTTCAGACCTTCCCTATTGCCCACATGAGTGCTTTAAATTACCTTAAACCTCACCTTATGGATTATTTCTGGGAATTAAACATCCATAACGCACCCATGAATAAAAGCCGTGTCCGTTACTATGCGGATTATTATGAACATTTGCTCCAGGTTTTTCCATGTCTTTGGGACACTTATGGGATATTGGGTTACTGCTACCATTTTTTGGGTGACGATGCCAAAGCCATCGATTATTTAAAGAAGGCCATTCTCTACGACCCTCTTTATACCTGGAATTATTATAATTTAGCGGCCATATATATTTCTCAGACCCGCTATCAGGACGCTTTACATTTAATACAGAGACTACAGCAATTGGACCCTCAAAAAAGTTTACAAAGGGCCTTTGAATCTCAATTCGTTTACGCCCCACTTCTTGACGCAGGCGGAAAAGACTATGTTTACGAGGCAGCAAAACATCTTAAATCGTCTTATATACTCAGCCTTGATTTGGTCCAATTATTAAATCAAATACCCTACAACAGGCAAGCAGAAGGAATCATCAAAAAAACGGATTTAAACCTTTATGCGTTTTGATCATAAAACAAGTTTGTGTTTTTCCGGGGGATTATTTACCCTGCTTCTTTTCATTGGTTTCCTATTAAGCCAGCATAAATTACTTTGGATTGACGAGTGCTTTACCCAGCATGTAAGCGTAGACAGGCCCTCTTATGCTGATATTTTGAGTTTACATTTCCCTGATGGAAATAAATGCCCGCTTTTTTATGTACTCCAAAAGCTCAATTCTAACATATTTTCATTTAATTATCCTCAGGGGCAAGCTGAGGGTTCTCATGAC
>CAYZLU010000386.1:0-2641 GCA_964479285.1 uncultured Planctomycetales bacterium
TCCGGGAAAAGATACTTTTGGACGCCTTCCACAAAAAAAACATACCCTACAATAACTCGTATAAGAACTGCTGCCGGTTCGGATGATTCCAGGTCTAAAATTTTATTTACCATGGGATTACCTCCTGTTTATAGTTTTTGGGCCGCTTCTTTAATAAACTCGCTTAGGTCTTCCAATTGCTCTTTTCCGTCATTGCCGTAATTTTTCAAGGTCTCAACTTCTCGTAAAGCCGCCTGGACATAGGCTTCCCCTAAATATTCATGTGCTTCGGGGAATCTGGGACGCAATGATAAGGCCTTTTTATAATTGGCCAGGGCTTCATCGATCATGCCGATTTTCCGTTGGGCATGGGCCAGCATGTTAAGTATGTCGGGATTATCAGGGTCCGACCTCAGTGCCTGTTCAAAAAGCGGCAACGCTTTTTGATAATCATTATTGTTACTCGCATCGACCCCTTGGTCATACAGCGATACCACGGCCTTGGGAAGATGATTACTTTTCTCCATAGCGGCAGGGCTGGTCTCGTCCGCCAAACAAACAGGATGCGCCGCGGCAAAACCTGTCACGGATAGAATGAGCATTGCAACAATTCGATTCATTTTCACCCCCTAAGTCAAATAGTGTTTAACTACCTCGTTAATTGTAGTGTATCAGGAGATTATGACGGGAAGATGACCGCGAGATTACATTTTTGTAATCTTAGGAATTGGTCTTCATGGGGATTGTAATGGTAAAGATGGTGCCTTGATTCAGGGAGCTGCTGACGCTGATGTCCCCCCCCATCGCCAGGACCATGGACTTGACAAAACTTAAGCCCAGCCCATGACCAGGTGTTGAACGGCTGGATTCCACACGATAAAATTTATCAAATATACGCGCCTGGTCCTGTTGGGCAATGCCAATACCTGTATCTTTAACTATAATCATCACCTTGACCTGCTCCTCTTTGATTTCAAGGAAAATGTTTCCGTTGCTTTCAGTAAATTTAATGGCATTATCCAACAGGTTTGCAATGATCCTCTGCAGACGCGACGCATTAACTATGACGATCACCGGATGAGATGGGCCTTTAAATTCCATACTGATTGCTTTGTCTTGGGCCATCGGCAGGAAGATCTCATACCCTCGTTTGGCCAGGGCAACAATGTCAAGTTGTACCTGGTTTGATTTTCTCAAACCTGCATCAGCTTCCGCAATTTCCAACATGGTATTGATCATTTGGTTGAGCCTTTCGCATTCTTCAACAATAGCCCCAACGGCTTCATCATAGTCTTTAATCTCCTTCTTTCCTAAAGTAGACTCTGCCAGCCCCCGGATACGGGTCAAAGGAGTACGCAAGTCATGGGCGATATCGTTGGTAACATCTTTTAACCCAGCCATCAGCTGATCAATGCGATCCAGCATTTGATTAAAGGTCTCCGCCAAATTCTCAATTTCTTCCCCTTCTTGTCCCAACTCAACCCTATGCTTGAAATCACCTTGCCTGATATTCCAGGCCGTTGAGGTGATGCGCTTGACACCCTTCATGGCTTTCTGTGCTTCTATCCAACTCAAAACAATGCCGCAGATTAAAAGAACAAAGACTGACCCTAAAAATACCTTGCTGTAAACCTGCGCTAACTCCTCTTCTTCCCTCATCGTACGGCCAATTTGCACAATATATTTCCCATCATCCACTCTCCGTGAAAGGATTCGGATTTTGTATGGCCTGTCTTGGGGCGAAAGTGTGTGCAGGCTGGCATGGCCTTCTGCTGATATCGAGGCCCATTGACTTAATACCGGAAAATTTAAACACGGCCATTTTAAAGGGTCTGATGTCACGACGATATCCATGTTTGATGTCAACATTCTATAGAACACCCTGTTACTTCCTTCCTGCTCTATTCCTTCACGGACATCTAATTTGACTTGATCCAGTCCTTCCGCATGAAACTCCCGGTCGATCTTGTCAGTCGCGGCCCATAATTCACGGTCAACAAGACGCAAAAGGTCAGCCGCTAGAATTTTATAGCTGATGAAGAATATGATGGTCAGCGAGAGAATAAATAGGATGGCATACCAAAGGGTGAGGCGAAAAGCGAAAGTAGAAAAGAGGTTATTCCTTTTCTTCGATGACATAACCAAAGCCCCTGACCGTATGAAGCAGTTTTCTGTCGAAATTCCGGTCGATTTTGTCCCTTAACCGGCAGATGCGGGCCTCGATAACATTAGTTTGCGGATCAAAATTATAATCCCAGACATGCTCCATGATCATGGTTTTTGAAACGACCCTACCGGCATTACGCATAAGGTATTCCAAAAGGACGAACTCCCCTTGTTGCAGGATTATTTCTTTTTCACCTCGAAAAACTTTACGGGCCAGCATATTGAGCTTAAGATCAGCTATTTCCAGGGTGGCAGTCTCTGGGTTCAAGCTCATCCTGCGGATAATGGCTTGTACCCGCGCCAGAAGTTCCGTGAACGCGAAAGGCTTAACCAGGTAATCATCCCCTCCTGCCTGCAATCCCTTGACCCTGTCGTCGACGGAATTCTTGGCGCTCAATACAATTACCGGGGTCGCTATTTTCTTTTGACGCAAACGGTTTATCAGGCTTAAACCATCCAGTTTGGGGAGCATAATATCGACAATCGCAAGATCATG
>CAYZLU010000387.1:0-2636 GCA_964479285.1 uncultured Planctomycetales bacterium
TTTTAAATCGCCCGCAGGTATTCAAAGATTGGTCTAGACAAAGGGTACCACTTAAGTAAATCGTTTAGATTTGTGAGATTGTTTCATGTACCACGGCTTCCCTAACCCCTCTGACGCAAAGAATAACTGCCCCCTATTGTTACCACGATTATGCTTATCCAACACTTTCATTAAATGTTGCTTAGGGCTATCAGCATACACAGATTTGAAGAAATCTTGCTGAACCATATTTTCATCGGAGAAATTCGTTAGCATGGTTCCACAACTTTTATAACGATAACCGTCTTTATAAATCTTAGATAATAGCTTCTTAGCTATCTCGACTAATTGCGGAGTATAAGCTGTGGGAGGCGTAATATCAATACTTACTGAATTGCGATAATAGGAACCTTTAAATGGATTTGTTTCTATAAAAACTTGAATATACCCAGCTACCGAATTTTGACTTCTCAATTTTTCGGATGCCTTTGAAACATAAGCCGAAATAGCTTCTTCCATTTCTACTAAACTGCTGACTTCATAACCAAATGTCCGTGAAGTGATAATGGCCTTTTTGTTAGGTTGGATTTCTTCAAGTGATAATGACGGAATACCCCGTAACTCTCTGACTGTACGTAGGGTCACAACGGTCAAATGCTTCTGTATCCATGCATCTGGGGCCTTCTTTAATTGTAACGCATTTAAGATTCCATGACGGTTCAAGAACAAGGCTTTCTCATGGCCTATACCCCAAATTTCTCTAACAGGGGTCTTCTCAAGCCAATGGTCAATATCCTCTTCTTCAATGAAACAGAACACTCCATCCATCTTAGGATTATCTTTGGCAATGTGATTAGCAACTTTAGCCAGCGTCTTTGTTGGAGCAATGCCAACGGAAACAGTAATACCCGTTCGTTCTTTAACGGTGGTTCTTATTTTTCTACCATAAGACAAATACCCGTAATTTTCAAAACCTTCCAAAGATAAAAATGCCTCATCTATTGAATAAATTTCTAAGGTTGGTGTAAACGATGATAATGCTGACATGACCCTGTTTGACATGTCTCCATATTATGTTACGTTAATAGTTATGTTACGCTTCCCTTGAGACACACAATAATCTCAAGGGAAGCGAGCATTTAACACCACATAAATAATCCTATCATAAGGCTTTTAAAAAAGCCATTAGGCCCTTATCATCATGCCAATGCTTTGAGGTCTTTGATTCTTTGACTTCGCAAAGAGCTAACGCCTTTGCCTTCATCTCAAGATCAGTCTCAGCATAAATATTGGTCGTGTTAATAGAAACATGCCCAAGCCAAGCACGAATGGTATTAATGTCCACGCCAGATCGTAATAGATGTGTAGCACTTGTATGGCGAATGGTATGCGGGCTGACGAGCTTTTTCTTTAAACAGGGTATTTGTTTAGATACTTTTTGAGCATAACGTTTGACCAATGTATAAATACCAAAACGTGTTATTGGTTGTCCACTACGATTAAGAAAAACATGTTCTGTGGGAGCCCTGTCTTTGATAAGTGGGATGATTTCATTAACGGTGCGTGACCATAGTGGGCAGCAACGAACCTTGTTCCCTTTTCCTTGTATGAGAACCGAGGATTGATCACGCTGTGGCACATGAGCTAAGTTAAGACCAGCAATAGTTAGCTGAGCAGCTTCATCCGCCCGTGCTCCTGTGTTGTAAAGAAAAAGCAGGATTGCATGATCTCGCCGTTGCTGGGGTTGAGTGCCTTCTGAAGCCTTCATTAAAGCGTCCATCTCTTCTTTCTCAAGATACGTAATTATTTTATGAGAAGCTTTTTTAAAGGGTATGCCCCGAATTTCCCCACACCATTGCAGGTGTTCTGGACTATTAAGCCCGATAAATTTAGCTAAAGAGCAAATGGCAGCCAAACGCTGATTACGGGTGCTTATGCTACAGTGACGTGTTTGTTCAAGATCTAAAAGGAATATTTTGACACGCTCTGCTGTAACATCTTCGACCTTAAGTTGATCAATTGCCGTTTTGGCTTGTTGTGCCATGAATGGAAGAAGTAGGCAGAGAGTGTCGCGATAACTCCTTTGCGTGTTTGACGCAAGATTTCTAATGGTGGATAAATATTCTTGTAAAAATCGTTTAATCCAAGAGCCAAGCAGTGAATGATTAGTCATGTGAACCCTCCTTAAAGGCATATTGTTGAAAACGTTGACCTGCTTCTTCAAGGAGAGCAGGTGTCATAGTAAGATAGACAGAAGTTGATGAAAGACAGGTATGTCCCAGATATACAGAAAGAACAGGAAGCCATTTTTGAACATCTGCCCCTTCTTTGTACCATGCTGTTAATCGATGAACGGCAAAGGTATGGCGCAAGTCGTGGATACGAGGCTGATAGCGAGCATTATCAGTACGTTGCACACCAGCTTTTTTACGAATAAGACAAAAGGTGTCCTCAAAGGTATGTCTATTGACTGCCTTTCCATTTCGTCCAGCGAAGAATGGGGATTCAGGATTAAGAAATAGTTCCTCTTGCTGACGATGTAGGGCATATTCAGATAATGTCTGAGTCAATTTTGACCCCAGAGGAACCATACGAGTCTTATAGAACTTAGTTTCTCGAACGGTAAGAATCGCCTGTTGTAAATCAACATCAGCCAT
>CAYZLU010000388.1:0-2634 GCA_964479285.1 uncultured Planctomycetales bacterium
AATGCAGATATCCGTCTTTGTCAAGGTTACCGATAATAAAACCACCGATTTTTCTTTTTTCCGGGTCTGAAATTTCCCAAAATAGCTGTTGAAACAAATGGTCTTCCAGGGTCATCATGTTGGCAATCGAAGAAGATTCAAATTCTTTCTTTTCTTCAGTGGCAGGATTTTGAAAATAAGGGTAAGGGTTTAAAAGTGAGTTTATTTTTTCAAATTCGGTCTTCAATTTTTGGATTTCATGGTAATCTTCTGGTGGGGTGGCCTCAAGTTCAGCATCCAATAAGGGATTGGTTTGAAGTTCTTGTTCAATGCTGGCAGCAAGCTCTGTATGAGACAAAAGCAGGATTTCAATAGATTTCTCAAGTGAGGTATTGAAAGTAAGTTTCTGGGTTTGGATTTTAGTGGTACAAATTTTCATGTCTTCAATATATCACATTCTTACGAAAAAGCAAATTTAGGTAAATTTAGGCAAATTTCTTATGGAATTTTATAGAAAAAAACGAAATATTTTCTTACAAACCATAACTGTATTGATTTCAATATGTTGAGAATATGTAGTTAATTTTGTCTGATTTGACAATTCTTAAATCTGTGGTATTCTTTACCAGTTAGCGCTTTCTCCATCTTAAGGTTTAAAATCGTCATTATTTCTTTCGTCAAAATATTTATAAACTTTTTAAGGGGAATACCGCTATGTCTAAAAAGCCTTTCAGTTTAATTGCCATCATTTGTTTTATCCTGAACACCTTAGGCCCATTGCCTCATGCTCATGCAGGTTCCATTTTAGATTTGCCAGCACCCGGGACCATGATTAATCTAAGCCCTGCCTATGAGCCAGTCATCATCAAAGGTTTGACCGTTCATAAAGACAATCCTTTTTTATTTGATTTTCTTGTAGATGTAGGCCAGGACGAAATGTCTGGCGAGCCGCTTAAAAAAGAAGGTGAGAAGCTTATTAAGTATTTTCTGGCTGGGCTGGCCATCCCTGACAAAGACCTCTGGGTCAACCTAAGTCCTTATGAAAAGAACAGAATGGTCCCTGAGGCCTTGGGTCAAACAGACATTGGGCGCGACCTTTTGGAACAGGATTATATTCTCAAACAAGTGACTGCTTCATTGATTTATCCTGAAAAGAATTTAGGCAAGAAATTTTGGGACAAAGTTTACTCTAAAACCCGTGAAATGTACGGTACCACCCAAATCCCGGTGGATACCTTTAATAAGGTATGGATCATGGCGGATAAAGCAGAGGTTTTTGAACATGGCCAAACCGCTTTCGTGGTAGGAAGGCATTTAAAGGTGATGCTGGAAGAAGATTATCTGGCGCTTTCTCGTCATTCTGAGGGAGTACCTGCTATGAGCAAAGGGCCTAAGGATGACAGGGCCCATACCATCACCTCCAATATCGTCCGTCAAATCGTCCTTCCTGAACTTGAAAAAGAAGTCAATACCGGCAAGAATTTTGCTAATTTACGCCAAATTTTTAATTCAGTGATTCTTTCTGCCTGGTACAAAAAGAACCTCAAAGAAGCATTGCTGAACCAGGTTTACGCGGGACAATCAAAGGTCAAAGGCATTAATCTAAATGACCCGACGATCAAACAGCAAATATATGAACAATACCTGAAAGCCTATAAAAAAGGTGTATTTAACTATATAAAAGAAGACGTAAATAATGCCGGTGATACGGTCCCTCGTAAATATTTTTCTGGGGGAACGATAGCCGCAGTGCACCCTACAGAGGACAACAATCCTGCTGATTTTGCCATGGCACAAACTGGCAACCCGATTGTAGATTTTGTAACGCTCGCCGATCTTAATAAAGGTATTTCCATCGATGCGGCGATGGTGGAACAATTAGAGGTGCAGGTCAGGGCATTAGCAGAAAGAATGTTAGCGGAGGTAGAGAGTGGAAATAGATTGTCTTCTGAAAACAAAAGGGACTTTGAATGGCTCTTGGGACATGCCTCGCCTCACCAAGAAGTAGAAACAGTTTGGTTCCCATTAATTGATCGTGTTAGTGCATTACAGCAGTGGGATCCTGTGCATCATGCAGTGACTACTATAGATGGAAAGAACTTACTTCTAGAAATTCTGAAGGATCTTCCTGTTAAAGCAGGTCCTTATATTGCCAATTTATATGAAGACTTAAAAAAGAGTGCAGGGGAAAATGGTTATCGACTGCCGCCCACCTGGGTCAAACCTTCGGATATTGAGGAAATCCTTGAGATCATTGCAAAAGGGTATAGCGTTAAAAACGCCTTTTATAAAGAGAACTCATACCATATTCCAACATTCAGGGCTGCCATTGACCAACCATCATGGCGTGATTACTATACGGTTCTCACGGGGAAGGATGAGGCAATGATAGGGGGGAAGTTAGAGGGAAATTCTCCACATCGAAGGCAGAGGGTGCTTTCGAAACCATCTGCAGAAAAGACAACAGAAGAGATAAAAGTGCTTTTGAATGAAGGTGGTTTCGATAGTTTATTTACTAATGATCTTTTAAGTAGATTAGATACTCCACAGAAGGTAAAAGCTGTAAGGGAATTTTTGAAAGAGATAATGACTCGCCCAGAATTTGAGAAATTTAGGAAGGAAATTGAGGAAGATATAACAAATGCGATGTTTTTT
>CAYZLU010000389.1:0-2625 GCA_964479285.1 uncultured Planctomycetales bacterium
CATATACCCTCGCCAAGCCATTAGCCGGTTCAGAGCTGGCAGCTAATGTAGTGCCATGAACACAAAACACACGGCCAAAATGGTCTCCAGCCACAGGAGATATTGGAGAAATTTCGTTTATTAACATCCATACATTATTGCTGTTTTTGGCAAATTCATAAATGCGACCACTACTATTAGCAGCATTAGAAGGAGCAGATATAAATACATCCCCCGTATTATCTACGGCAACAGACGTACCAAAACTACCATCTGTATTCAAAGGAGGAGTGATTGAAAGAATATCCTTTGTATTTGGCAAGTTCTTACTGACTGCTTGCATTAACTGGTTGAGGGTGTCATCATAAAGCCCCAAACCGGATAAAGCCCTGACATTGTTATAAGGTCGAAGCTGAATTATTGCCGTAACAGCACTCGATAAGGTTGCACTATTCGGCGTAGCACTATAAAAACTTATCATTTTTAATGCGTATTTATATAAATACACTACCCTTTGCTGATTGTAATAATTGGCCACCGTCCTCTGATCTGCTGGAACGGTTACAGCCCGTATTGCAGTATTCATGGCATTTAAAGCAGCAATCGGGTCACCGCCGCTTAATAATACTGCAAAATAATTATCGATGGCATTTTCAGCAACAGTAACTTTGTTAAGCGAAATTACATTGACATAACCGGAATAATTATCCGCTGAGCCAACACCCACATTATAGCCTATCACATAGATCCTGATCTTTGTATTTGTGGTATTGCCTATGTTTACCTTCCAAAAGTTAAAACGGCAGCAAAGGTTTGTTTAAAAAGCCTCACTATTTTCATCTTAATTCTCCATAAATAAATAATTAAACTGATCGTTTTGACGTGCGCCCATTGTATCAGATTTTCACCCTATAGCAAGAACATGAAGTTAACAGGGCTTCAGGCCAGGGTTTTTCGACGGAGGATTTAAATATTTTTCAAATTTACAATCTGGCCATCACCCCATGTGATACTCCCAGCAGTCAGACGTCGATGCGTGTACGTAAAAAACTCTCTCAAGTAGACGAGTTTTGCAACTGGCTTGCATCAAACACTGAAAACTATAAAGAATCCTTTAGAGGAATTTCTTCAAGTTTATAAAAAATCATTCTTCCTTTATCTTGCCCTACTTTCACCATTTCATCAGCACCTTTTGATGCTCCTCCCACCCGCAACACAGCATCACAATGATCAAGTAACTGTATTGCACTAGAATGAAAAATACTGTTGAAAATCTCATCCCCGATAGATTTCGAACCAGCGGTTTCAATGAGAGGCAATGCAAACCATTCTCCTAGGACCGGTAAATGGCCACGACGATAAACCTGTAATGCCACTTCATTCATAAATTGCATATTTTTATCAATAAGTTCTGGTTTATCATCAGTACCGGAACGATAAGGACCTGCCACAAGAATTAATAAGGAGTTTTGCGCCTTCATATCAAATTATTGATCTTTGCATATTGAAGCAACATGATTGTTTTGCCGTCTTTGATTTCACCGCTTTCAATCATTTGCATTGCTTTTATAAAGGAAATCTCCAACACTTCAATATCCTCTTGATCATGCTCTAATCCACCACCTTCGTTCACTTTCATTTCTTTTGTATACTCAGCCACGAAGAAATATAAAATTTCTGTAACAGACCCAGGGGACATATATGCCTCAAAAATCTTACGAACTTTTGTTACTTTATAACCAGTTTCTTCTTCCGTTTCACGCTTAATAGCTTCTTCAGGATGGCTTTTATCCAAAAGACCAGCACAAGCCTCAATCAACATCCCTGTTTCATTACCATTAGTGTATGTCGGCAAACGAAATTGCCGAGTTAAAATAACCGTTTTATTTTGCTGGTTATATAACAAAATCGTTGCACCATTTCCTCTATCGTAAGCATCTCTACTTTGAGTTTGCCATTCACCATTCTTTTTTTGATATTCAAATGTTATCTTCCTCAGAACATACCAATTCCTTGAAAGAACTTCCGTAGTTTTAATATTTATTCTGGGATTCATTTCAGGCCTCATTAGTTATTAAATTTATATTCAGTATAAACTCAGACAAAACCAGATCAATTCATTTAACCATTTTATGAAAAAACAAGCTAATAAAATAGCTGTTGCTGGAGTCATGTCCCTTTTTCCATTTATAAGGGTATTAATACGTTGCACTGGAACATTTAACTTTTTAGCCAAATCAACCTGGGAATGCTTTTACTGTACTTTCTTTTCAAATCTGCTTGGGGACTTCAAATCATTTAAAGAATACGCCACATTCAGCATATCCAAATTTCACATACACTCTAGTGAACACCCTCCTCTGTTTCCTCAGTTACTTTAGCAATCTGTTTGTTGTCCTCAGTCAGCCGGGTTTTCTTCCAATCACCTTTCGCAAACCAACAAATAGACACAATGGAAACAATGATATTAGTGATTGGGAATGACCACCATAAGCCCGCAGACTGTAATTCTGTATGCTTGGAAAGGACATAGGCCAACGGGAACTGAAGCATCCATTGTGAGACAAGCGCTATCACCATGGCAACCAGCAGATGTCCAGACGCACGAAAAGCAGAAACAATCCTTAGCTGCGAGCCGAGACCTCC
>CAYZLU010000390.1:0-2614 GCA_964479285.1 uncultured Planctomycetales bacterium
AAGAAGTCAAGATCGCGGTGGTGGGCAAATATATTTCCTTGCAGGACGCGTATAAGTCCATCTATGAGGCCTTGGTGCATGGCGGGATTGCCAATAATGCCAGGGTCAATATTTTAAAAATTGATTCGGAAGAAGTGGAAGGTTCGGGTTTTAAAAAGTGTTTAAAGGACGCGCATGGGGTCTTGATACCCGGTGGTTTTGGCAGCCGCGGTATTGAGGGGAAGATCGCGGCGGTCAGATATGTCAGAGAAAACAATGTTCCTTTTTTTGGTATTTGTTTAGGCATGCAGATCGCCACGATTGAATTTGCCCGCAATGTGGCAGGCCTCAAAGGGGCAAACTCGACGGAATTTGATAAGGAGACCGCTAATCCTGTCATCAGTTTGATCGAGGAACAAAAAAAGGTCAAGAACATGGGGGCTTCCATGCGCCTAGGGGCGTACACCTGCGTCCTGGAAAAAGGCACGAAAAGTTTTGATGCCTATAAGAATGCCAAGATTTCAGAACGTCATCGTCATCGTTATGAGTTTAACAATGCCTATCGACAGCAATTGGCACAAAAAGGGCTCGTGATCGCGGGGCTTAACCCTGAGCGGGATTTGGTGGAGATCGTCGAGATCAAAGACCACCCGTGGTTTGTCGGCTGCCAATTCCATCCGGAATTCAAGTCCAAACCTGACAGCGCCCACCCATTGTTTAAGGGTTTTATAACGGCGGCTTTAAATCATGTGGGTAAATAGGGGACAGCGCCCTATTTTGCTTGCGAATTTGTTAAACAAAATAGGGCGCTGTCCCCTATTTACTGTGTAACATTTACGCGTGGGTGGCGGAATTGGTATACGCGCACGTTTGAGGGGCGTGTGCCGTAAGGCGTGAGGGTTCGACCCCCTCCCCACGCATTAATTAATATGAGAAGACCCATCGAAGTTTCAGCCAGTATTCTTGCAGCTGATTTCAGCAACTTGGCCCATGACATCAAGCGCTGTGAGGCCGCAGGAGTGGGGCGTTTTCACATCGATTGCATGGATGGCCATTTTGTCCCTAATTTGACCATTGGTCCTGTGATTGTTGAAGCCATGCGGAAACAAACCAAGTTTCCCTTGGAAACCCATTTGATGATCGAACATCCAGGCCGGTATATTGAAAGCTATGCGAAAGCCGGGGCAGACATTATTCAGGTCCAGGTGGAATGCTACGGCCAGCGGCCGATTTCATGCCGCCAATGGGACCAATGGCCCAAAGAAATAGAGCAGGTAGACATCCCTGCTTTACGTGCAGATTTAAATAAAATACGTGGATTAGGCAAGAAAGCTTTCGTGGTATTTAACCCTGCAACACCCTTGTGCGAAGATATTCTAAAAGATTGTGATGGGATTTTGATCATGTCTGTCAATCCTGGTTTTTCCGGCCAACAATTTATGCCTGAAGTGCTGACAAAACTTGAGCGTTTAAAAGAAATTTTCAAAGGCGACATCGCTATTGATGGCGGCATCAATGCAAAAACGGCCCCTTTGGCCGTCGCAGCAGGTGCACGGGTCTTAATTACCGCCAGCTATCTTTTTGGTGCTGATAATCTTTCTGATGTCATCAAAAAATTTGAAAATCTGACCTGATTGTTACCGATTTTTGCCAACCCCGAGTTTTTGTGCTATATTTGTATTATCTATGAATATACCTCCTGCCTATAGTCCCAAACGAGGACAGACGGCTTTAGAGTATCTTTTACTCTTGGCAGTGGTCGCGGTGGTGGTCATTGCCAGTTTTAGCCGTGGGTCTCTGATTGACCAAGTACATAACGCGGCAGGGGGTTATTATAATACCATCACCAATGTCATCATGGGAGAGAACCCCAATCCAATTGATGGCGGCTGGTGTCCTGTCACTTGTCCGCCACCTAATAGTTACGGTTTTAACATCATGTACGGGACCTGCGAATGCCCTGCTCCAGCCTTTGGAGGGGCGTACTGCCCTGGAGGGAATGTTTCGTGCGGGGCTGGCCAGACATGTAAAGGGCAGGAGGTCACCTGTGGTCAACCTGGCGCAGGAGGGATCAACCCTTGCGGCCCATGCCCGACTGGCCAAAGCTGTGTTCCTGTCTCAACTGAAAACCCAACAGGGTGTTCCTGTATAGGATCTGATGGTTCGGCCTCGACAGGATTGCACTGCGGCCTTCAGTCTACCGGCAAATCAAATGGTCCGATAGGCTCCGTTCCTGACAGTAGTTGTCAACATTGCATTTGTCCCTATGGCACCTACCCCAATGGTGACGCAAACAATCCTGCATGTCTGAGTTATTGCCCTCAACGATGCACTACTTATAATGGGAGCGGGTGCGTACCAGTAACATGCCAAGCGAATGCCACCTGTGACCCTGATCCAAAGTTACCCATTAGTAAAGAATGTCAATGTGATAATTATGCCTATGCGAGCGGATTTTTATGTGTGCCGTGTCAAGCGGGTCCTGATCCCCATCCTTCCAATCCACCTGATCCTAATGATCAGGCGGGTCAATGCACTGCCCCTAATAAAGACCATACATCGTGTATGCCGATAAATTGTTCCAAGACTGAATGGTGTGATAAAGCAACCAATAAATGTGAATGCATCACGGGCA
>CAYZLU010000391.1:0-2608 GCA_964479285.1 uncultured Planctomycetales bacterium
CATTTATGAAGGGGTGGACCATGCCCTTGACAAGAATAAATTTTGTGGTATATTAGCACTTGGGAGTTAAGAGTGCTAACAATTCTTGACTCCCTTTTAAGGCTTTTAAAATTAGCAGACAAGGCACAAGAGTGCTAAATATAAACAAATAACAAAGGAGTAAGACCATGAGATTCGTAACCTGCAGGCCCCAAAGTCGTGATGTTTTAAACCGATTTTTCGATGATGATTTTCTGTCCCAATTATCGGCAGAAAAGCATTGGTCAGTTGCTTTAGACGTCATCGAAGAGAAGGAGCAGTATGTCCTCAAAGCTGACCTTCCAGGCATAAAAAAGGAAGACATTAAAGTGTCTTTGGAGGATAATATCTTGACCCTTGAAGCCGAACGTAAATCAGAAGCTGAAAGCCAGGACAAACAGATCCATCGCATCGAGCGCACCTATGGGCATTATCAACGGACCCTGAATTTAGGTGCCAATGTGGATGCAGGAAAAATCCGAGCAAATTATAAAGACGGCGTGTTGGAATTGATTGTCCCAAAATCTGAAAACGTAAAGCCAAAATCAATTGACGTTCATGTTGATTAAAAGACGCTGTTGATGACGGTCATCCTGAGCAAAGCGAAGGCTTTAATAGAATTCATCCTTTAAGGTTCTTCGCTTTGCTCAGAATGACATTGGAGTTATCCGTATGTTCGATATCAATAAATTCACACATAAAAGCCAGGAAGCGATAGAGAAGTCGGTCCAGTTAGCCAAAGATTTTCAGCACCAGGCCATTGAACCGGAACATCTGGCGTTAAGTTTGGCCGAAGATCAAAACGGCCTGATTCCTGGTATTTTAAACACCCTTAAGGTTGATACTCAAGACCTTATCAGTCCTTTGCGTCGATATTTAGAAGGTAAGCCTTCGATAGAAACGTCCTCGGGGTCAGCTCCCCACGTATCTTCACGTTTAGATGCTGTTTTAAATAAGTCCCAGGATTTAGCTAAATCCATGAAGGACGAGTATGTGGCCCAGGAACATTTATTAATTAGTTTGGCCAGAGAAAAGAACAGCATCACTGCAGATACGCTGGCCAAACGGGGAATTCACGACTCCGATCTGTTAAAAATTTTAGAAACCATTCGCAAAGGACAAAGAGTCATGGACCAAAACCCCGAAGAAAAATACCAGGCCTTGGAAAAATACGGCAGGGACTTAACAGACCTGGCTGCCAAGGACAAGCTAGACCCGGTGATAGGCCGCGATGAAGAAATCCGCAGGGTCATTCAAGTACTATCACGCCGTACCAAGAATAATCCTGTCCTGATTGGTGAGCCGGGAGTTGGCAAGACCGCCATCGTCGAAGGTCTGGCACAGCGGATATTCAGGGGTGATGTGCCCGAAGGCCTTAAGAACAAGCGTGTCATTGTCCTGGACATGGGGGCGCTAGTGGCTGGTGCCAAATTCAGGGGTGAATTTGAAGACCGTCTTAAAGCGGTCTTAAAAGAAGTGGAGAACCAAAGTGGATCTGTTATTTTATTCATTGATGAATTACATACCATTGTGGGAGCAGGACGGGCAGAAGGTTCTATGGATGCTTCCAATATGCTAAAGCCAGCACTCGCACGCGGCGCTTTGCACTGCATTGGGGCGACTACCTTAGATGAGTACCGCCAGTATATTGAAAAAGACGCAGCTTTAGAAAGGCGTTTTGCCCAAGTCATGGTCAATGAACCCAGCGTGGAAGATACCATTGCCATTTTGCGGGGCCTGAAAGAAAAATATGAAGTGCATCACGGCGTGCGTATCCAGGACTCGGCCATTGTGGCCGCGGCCATGATGAGCCAGCGCTATATCACAGACCGCTTTTTGCCGGACAAGGCCATTGATCTCATCGATGAGGCGGCTTCCCGCCTGCGCATTGAAATTGACAGCATGCCCCAGGAACTGGACGTGAATGAACGCGACATCCGTCGCCTGGAAATCGAGCGCCAGGCCCTTAAAAAAGAGTCAGACGCTTTATCTAAAGAAAGGCTTAAAAAGATCGTTGAGGAGTTAAACCGTCTGAAGGAAACCAACAAGGTCATGCGCCTGCGCTGGCAGAATGAGAAAAAGGTGATCGATCGGATCCGTGCCGTTAAAGCGCAGATTGAAGAAAAGAAATCAGAAGAGATCAAAGCTGAAAAAGTAGGGGACCTGAATCGGGTCGCGGAGATCCGTTACGGCACCTTAGTTGGACTCAACAAGGAATTAGAAGAGGGCAACAAGGAATTATCAAAACTCCAAAAAGATGGCGGATTGCTTAAAGAAGAAGTGGATGACCGTGACATTATTGAGATCATCGCCAAGTGGACCAAGATCCCGCTTTCCAAGCTGATGCAGGCAGAGACCGAAAAATTGGTCCACATGGAAGAAGTGTTGAAAAAACGGGTAGTAGGCCAGGATGCGGCCATTGAAGCCATTGCCTCTTGTATCCGTCGCTCACGTACCGGTCTTTCCGACCCTGATCGTCCATCGGGTTCTTTTATTTTCGTGGGTCCGACAGGGGTGGGGAAAACAGAATTAGCCAAGTCCTTGGCCTGGTTTTTATTTGATGATGAGAATGCCATGGTGCGCATTGACA
>CAYZLU010000392.1:0-2605 GCA_964479285.1 uncultured Planctomycetales bacterium
TTTACTAAAACAGACCCTGTCCTTAAATACTACCTAGACATTTACAACATCCGGAAACCAGGGGTCCTTAACTAATGAAATCCATTGAGAATGTTTTATACAACAGAGTATGGATGTTCATTATTTTTGTGCTTTTAATGTCGATCGTCTTGATCAAGGTTTTTTGTTTCCCAAGTTATGAAGCAGAAACCATGCTGATGATTGATAGCAAAGAGAGGGTGACCTCAGTCGATTCTGAAAAAATAAATTTACAAGATAATCTTGGTACTATTCGCGTACACCAGGAACTTTTAATCAGTGATCCTGTGTTAAGAAAAGTCGTGGAATACTTGAAACTATATGAAGATAATGATTTCTTCCCCTTTCTGAGACCCAAAGAATTTGTTGGAACTGCCATTACAAAAGAACGTTTAATAAGAAGAAAGATAGAAATTCTTCGTAAGAAAGTAATTACAACCACTTCTCCTCCTTTTACAAGTTTGATTACCGTAAGGGCAAAATACGATGATGCGCAAAAGGCCGCGGATATCGTAAATTATCTCGTCAAAACCTATATTGAATGGAACATTGATTTCAACCATAGTGAGGTTGATAATGTCATTGTCTATTTGGACAAGGAAGTAGAATATGCGAATCAGCGGTTACTCGAATCTGAAGAGGCCTTGAAGAGATTTAAATCGGACAATAAGATTGTGGACCTTTCTGAAGAAGTCAAAACCTATTTAGAAATGATACCCGAAGAATTTAAGGCCCAATATCAGAATGAAAGGACGAATCAGATGCAAGTTTTATCAATGCAAAGTACTATAGATATAGAAAGAGAAAAATCATTGTACCAGCAAAAACAAACCATATTAGATAAATTACTGGACCTTGAGGTTGAGTTGATGCATTTAAGCGAACTTTACACGGATGAGAGCCCGCAAGTCAAGTTTATGAAAAACAATATCCAGGAACTGCAAGACAGGCTTCAGGCAATATCCAGGCAGATATTTTTGCAGGACAAGAAGAGTAAAAATTATATCACAGAAATTTCTGAGAAAATAAATGGGTACAAGAGTGATTATAAACTGGACGAAAAATACCTGGACCATTTTAAAGGGTTCCCGCAAAAGGAAATGATGTTAGACCGCCTCCAAAGGGCGGTCAAGATCAATGAATCGCAATACTCATTTCTTGTTGATGAGCAACAAAAAGCAAGACTTATAAAAGCAACAGAGACCACAGAGAACATTAAAATTGTTTCTCAAGCACTTGTTCCTTTAAAACCAAAAGGAAGGGTCACCGGTTTATTGATAGGTGGATTGATAAGTATTATTTTTACTGTCGGTTTACCTTTTGCATGGCGGCATAGGGGAGTGTTAGTTGGATAAGATCATGGATAAGTCATGGGAACTCCCAAGCTTGAGAATAAACCAGGAAGTGTTTTTCTCGATACTAGGCATTATTATATGTGTCGGAATGTTTTTATGCCCTTTTAAGTATGCCGCCCTTGGGATTTTTTTCTGTGCTTATGTTATATGTGCATATTTTCGTCCACATTGGCCAATATATCTGCTGATTATCTTGACTCCTGTACGGATACCGGGGTTAAATGGACTGGTTGAACCTTTTATTTTGTTGATGGTTTTTACAGCTGTTTTTGTATGGTTTTTTAAAATAAAAACATCGGTAAAAGAAGATAAATGGGATTTCATGCAATATAAAGAATTTCATTTGTTTTTTGTATTTTTTGCATTATTAATGGTGGTTTCTTTAATTGGTTCTGTCAACACAGCTAAAAGCATGCGAATGATGACGATCCATATAGCTGAATTCATAAGCATGTACTATTTTATGGATGTTTTAAGGGTGGATTCACATTTAAGAAAGACCCTTTATTTATTTTTGTTTATCTCATTGATGATGGCTTTGCTGGCTTTTTTACAATACGCCATCATGGAACGCCATTTGTTTATTGGTCTTGAACGGTATGTTATTCCTCCTAAACAACGATTGGCCTTATTTGAGAATATTACATTGTTAAATGGAAGGTATAGAAGTGCAGGGACATTTTGGCATCCTAATAATCTAGGGGCTTATCTTGCTTTAAGCCTGCCAATATTTTTGAGTCTGTTATCTCCTGCAGGAAACATGATAAGGCGCTGTTGGATTGTCATTGCGGCCTTAATTATCCTGTCTGGGATATTTTTTTCAGGCTCGAGAGGTTCTTTAATAAACGTAGTTGTTTCAAGCCTTTTTTTGTTGGGCGTGTATTGGAAGTCTTTTTCTCCAAAGACCAAGATTTATGGCGTTCTATTCGGGAGCTTGATTTTATTATTATTATTGGGCCATATTGTCCCTTTCTTGCGCCTTTCTTCAGGTCTTTCAAACCGCGATATTATCTGGCAGAATACCGCGCAATTAATCAGTGAGCGACCCATGGCTGGGCATGGCATGGGGACGTTTTCCCAGGAATATTTCTCACGTTTTGGTTTTCCCTCATCAGATGACTTGGAGATCATCCTTAATGAATTTCTTTTTACGGGTGACCCTGAAGTCCTTTCAGGTCTTCATGCGCACAATGTCTTGTTCAATTACGCCTTTGAAATGGGTATTGCGGCCC
>CAYZLU010000393.1:0-2604 GCA_964479285.1 uncultured Planctomycetales bacterium
CACAAAAATGGAACGGGCCAGCAGCCCCAATCCTTTGATCAAAACACCATATGTCTCACCAAAATTACCACGATAATCAGACAGGGTCTTGACAGCGGTGGCCCCGGCAGCCCCGCACCATCGCTTTTGGGCAAAAGGCAGGTCTTTGCTGATCGTCAAAACCACGATGTCCTGAAGTTTCGATGCTTCCTGGTTAAACCTTTTGGTTTGAAGATCACAGACAGGTGTATCCAGCGATGGAACGACTGACAAGATCACTTTTTTACCTTTAAAAGAAGACAACTTGACCTCAGAGAGATCATTGGCCACCAAGGTGGCATCAGGGGCCATGTCCCCCACCTTAATTTCATGACCGGTCAAGGTCAAAGGGTTGCCTTTCATGGTGATTGCTCCAACACGTTCTGCCATATTCATTTCCTTTCATTTTTCTAACTGCGTTTTATATATTTGTGCGGCCAAAACACCACCTGCAATTGGTCCCACCCAATAAATCCAGGCATTTTGCAAACCGCCGCCTAAAAGGGCTGGACCAAGATACCGCGCCGGATTCATGGCTGCCCCGGAAATCGGGCCGCCCATGAGAATGTCTAAGGCCACCGTCAGACCGATGAACAAGCCGCCGCATTTGGGCGCCCTGGCATCGACCGCAGTGCCATAAACCACAAAAACCAAAAAGAAAGTCAAAATAATTTCAGTCACCAATCCCATTTGCTGAGAAATCCCATGACCCAAAGCCGGCGTACCCATACCAACCGCAGTCAAGGCATCAGCCGGCACTGCTAATTTAACCAACACAGCGGCAAAAATCCCGCCCAGGCATTGGGCCGCTACATAAGCAATAGCATTGCTTGTTTTAATTTTCTTAGCTGACCATAACCCAATGGTCACCGCAGGATTTAAATGGCCGCCGCTGACCGCCCCGGTCGCTGAAACCATGACCCCAATGGCCAGCCCATGCGCCAAAGCAATGCCGGTCAAGCCCAACTTACCGCCGCTCAAGTAATCCGCAGCGATAGACCCCACCCCGATAAAAATCAAGGTGAAGGTCCCGATAAATTCTGCTATCAATGCTTTGTTGTTCATGCTTTCTCCAAATTAGATGACAAAACAACCATCATTTTCAAAAAATTCGAACACAAAAGACATAATACAATCTTCTTTGTATTTGTCAATGGTTTGGTATAATCAAAAGCATGTTTACATACACCACCAAGATCCGTCTGCATGACACAGACGCCGCAGGCATTATTTTCTTTGCCAACCAATTTAAAATCATCCATGATGCCTATGAAGATTTACTGGAAGAATTTGGCTGGAGCTTCCAAAAAATGCTTAAAAAGACGGATTTTTTCTTACCGATTGTGCACGCTGAATCTGATTACAAAACACCTGTCCTGGTGGGTGACAAAATTGTCGTTGCCATCAAGGTCGGGCATATCGGCAAAACTTCTTTTTCATTTGAATACACCCTCAAACGAGAAAAAACCCTGGTAGGGACAGCCAAAACCGTGCATGTGACCATCAACCAAAAAACCCGCAAAAAAATACCCATGCCTTCCGCCCTGCGCAAGGCTTTGGAACAATACCAATTAAATATAATTAATTAACGACGAGGTATGGTTTTCAGGAATTCCTGGCGGGAAATTTTTACGCCCTGGCTTATCAAATTCTGCGGCCAGGGGAAAAAAGCGATAGGGACCTTAAAACGCGGCAAAACAGCCTCCAGGCAACGGGCCAAATAATCCTCTGCCAGGGGATCTGCTGAATACCTGATAAAAGCAATTGGCCTTTGGCCGAATTCTTTGTCTTCCTTAGGGACAACGATGGCTTCCGCAATACCTTTAATACTTAAAAGCGCTTTTTCGATTTCTTCCGGATGGATGTTTTCTCCCCCGGAAATAAACATGCTGTCACGCCGTCCAATCACAGTCAAATGACCATCTTTGTCCAATTGTCCCATATCACCGGTGGAAAACCATCCACCATTTTGAGATTGCTTCGTCGCCAAAAAAGTTTTCGCCTTCTCCTTACCTAGAATTCCTGTCGTCGCATAGGACATATTGACAGCGGAAGATATATAGCCTTTGAATAATACTTCTCCTTTAACTAAAATTTCTCCCTCAGGAGATATTCTTAATTGCCGATAGGGCAAAACCTTGGCACAGGGCTGGTTGATCTCAATGACTTTCCCCGTCGCCACCTGGGAAGACATTTCAGTCAGACCGTAGCTCAAGAAAATATTCAAACCTAACTCTAAAGAATGCTCAATAAGCGTTCGGGGAATAGCGCTTCCCCCAAGCAAAATACATTTGAGAGAGCGCAATAAAGAATAGCACTTTTCATTGATCAATAATCTCTGTAATTGCGTACCAACCATTGACACATGCGTTACTTTACCGCGTTCTATGGCGGAAATCAAATCCCCATCACTGGGGACCACTAAACCTGCCCCAGCCAACAAACATCGCACCATGATGGCAATACCGGAGACATGATATAACGGCAATGATAAAAGCCAACGGTCCTTGTTTGTCAAAGGGATGACCTCGTTTGAACCCTGGGCACTATAAAAATGATTGCCCCAGGTATGAACTGCGGCCTTGG
>CAYZLU010000394.1:0-2594 GCA_964479285.1 uncultured Planctomycetales bacterium
CCCATTGTTCAGTGGACTGTCAGTATAGTTAGTATTGGTCAGAGGAAAAAAGTTGACCGGTTGATACCCGCTAGGCCCTCCGCCAGAAACGGTTGATCTGTATAAATTATATGATGTAACTCCTGGACTTGCAACCCACGATAATGTGACTTGAGCATTGCCCGCGACAGCTTTGAAACCGGCAGGCGATGCGGCCGTTGCCACTCTGATCTCATTGGAAGTTTTTAAACTTTCTCCACCCGGACCTACAGATGTAACAACATAGGAATAGATGACACCATCATTCTTTACCGTATCAGCATAGTAAACATTGCTGTAACCATTAAGAGTAGCGATTGTTGTGTATCCATTAATCACTCCATTGGAAACAGTTGATCTTTTTACTCTGTATAATGTAACGCTTTGATCCTGATCCTTATCCCAGGTTAATAATACCTGAATATTGCCTGTTTTAAGCACACCAGAAATACCTACAAGATTATTGGGTGGCGGAGGCGGTGGTATAGTCACCTTGATCTCATTAGAGAGGACACTTGCCCCACCCGAATTCACGGCTGAGACTACATAATAATAGGTAACACCATTGGTTGCTAAAGTATTGGTTGGTAGAATATCGGTATAATTAGTAGTTATAACAAAACTTGGGTCATTGGGGATAGTTACATATGAACTACCAGAGACAATAGACCTTTTTACATTATAATATTCGGTTCCTGTGCTGGCAGTCCAGGATAATGATACCTTACCATTGCTGACGGCAATAAGTTTTAAACCTGCCGGTGCCAGTGGCGGTTGCGTTGATGGTGGAGCCAAAACATTTTTTATTAGATCATTATACAAATTAAAACCATTAAAGGACCCAAGACCCGTGGCATCATCAAAGCCTGGTTCGGCAAAATATGGAGGGTAGCCATTATAATAGCCGTTAGCTCCTGTTGTTATGTCGTGGAAATCTTTTGTATAATTGCTGCTTTGGGCGATCTGATAAAGCGCTGGATTAACAAAACCTATAGAGCCTTTTCCTTTATTCGCCAGCCCCTGGTTGACGCAGGCAATAAAGGAAGCCCAAATAGGCGCCGACAAACTGGAGCCAGAACCAGCATGCCAAGCACCATTGTAATAAACGGCATACGGCAGATCAATATCCGCGTTCAGAGAAACATCCGGCATATTACGCATCGTGATTGACACCTGCGCTGCCTTGACAGCTTGAGAGGCGGCTATTGTCTGGTAAGCAGGAATTGTCCACGTTGCACTCACCCCACCGCCACTATTAATACTCGCTGTCTCACTATTATAGCTCCCGTCATCATTAATTGTCAGCTTACTGATCCCCACCGCTGTAGCATACGGTTGGTCGGCAGGTTCACTGGCCATTAATGTTGGACCATTACCATAATCACCAGAATCCCCAGATGCCACAAATACAGTTTTTCCCTCGGCTGCCATCTGCTGAAAGATCTGATTATCAGCATTGATCCAAGGAGCATTTTCATTATAACCCCAGGAACAGCTAATAACTTTCTCACTACCCTGGGCGATTTGTTGCCACAAATCAATCCAATCATTCACATAATCATTGAAGTCGTTAAATTCATTGAAAGTTTCATAGACTGAAATATTGGCACCCGGAGGGGCAAATGCTGTGACCATTTCTATATCCGCAGTCACTTCGTTAGAAAAGCAAGTCTGACAACCAAAATGAGCTGAACCATCAAACCCATCAACAAGGATATTCTTCAAAAGCACGTTAGGAAGACTGAATTGCCCTTCATAGGCCGTTATATCATCGCTTAAGTACCCATCCAATTCAAAAAGACCTATGCTTTGACCTGGACCATTAGCAGGAACGGCATTAAGATTGTCATATACGGATTGAAGATTGTACGCTTGAACCACATCACTAGGGGCCAAACCTCCTGGTCCCGAACCAAAGTTTCCTTGAGGTAATGCCTTCGGGGAAGGTAGTTGGCTATAATGCCTAAACTTATTAGAGAGATTATCAAGACCACTAATTGTTACAATCTTATCAGCGATAGGCGCATCGACTCTCGGTTCTGCATCCGGAGCGTAGAATGATATTGATGTGCCGTCAGAATTTTTTATTTTTGACAAATACTTATTTATACGCAGATGAAAAGTATTCTCATAGGCTGTCACCGGGCCCCTCGCTTTCCAAACAGTTCCATTCCGGGATAGCTCTGTCATTGTAATTCCATTTTTTTCAAGGTAATCTTGGACTTCCTTTGAATCGATTGAAGAGGTACCAAATTTCTTAGTAAAATCATCGTTAGTTAAAAATTGATGATAATTAGGACTTTTAGGGTCATATTGATCTTGAAGCAAACTGGTTAACTCCGTTTGATTCGCTAAAGGCATAACGATCCTAGTTTCAATACTTCCGCTGGCATGACTTATCCAAGTGGCATTGGCTATTTCCTTGTTGGGTACATGTCCTAGTAATGTCCTGCTTCCATCAGGATTATTTTGAACACAGCCGGCAGAAGAACATGCAAATGAATTTGTGTCCATGGCCCCTAAAGCTATTAAAAAAACTCCAAGAATAATTTTAATACCTGCTTTTTCTAAAAAAT
>CAYZLU010000395.1:0-2593 GCA_964479285.1 uncultured Planctomycetales bacterium
CGCCATAGGCACCATTATCACCTGAAGCCACAAATACAGATTGCCCCTGGGCCGCCATTTGATGGAAGGTCTGACTATCAAAATTAAGGGTGTTGGTATTTTCCCCTTGACCAAACTCATACTCCCCCCAAGAACAACTGACAACCTTCACTTTATCGTTATCCGCAATCTGGCTCCATTCATCAAACCAGCTTTGTTCGGAGCCATTTGCCCCTTCATAGACCAAAATATTGGCCCCCGGCGCAAATGCCGCCGCTAATTCTATGTCCAGCGTAACTTCACCAGCACCTTGGCCAGGCTGGCCATTGAAGCCATCAATGGAAATATTCTGCACAGGCACATTGGGAATTCCAAATTGGGCCTCATACACGGCGATGTCCTTATTTGAATATCCGTCGAGTTCAAAAAGCGCGATGGTTTGGCCTGAGCCGTCAATAAAATGACCTGCGCTGTCCTTAGAGGTATAGACATCTTTAAGGTTATATGCTTTCTTGACGTCATTCGGAGCTAAAAACCCTCCTGGTCCTGAACCTGCTATGGCCGCAGGTAATTTCTTCGAGGAATATATATGATTAAATGGTTTGTACATGTCCGGAACATTATTTAGACCAGCAACTCCAATAACAGCGCCAACCAAGGACGGAGGGATTTGAGGATTTGCTGCTGAGGCATAAAATCGCATGCCATCATTTCTTAGATAGTGGTTGATATGTACTCCCAGCGCACTCTCGATGTTTTTCACAGGACCAGTCACATTCAAAAGAAGCCCGTTAGATGATTGGCCTGTCACAAATAAATTCTCAGACTTTAACCAGTTGACAACTTTTATAAAATCTACTTCGTTGCCGCTATACCCGTAATCCTCTTTAAATTGGGTAGAGGTTATCCATTGATGATAAAGGGGACTTTGGGGATCGTACTGTTTATTAATGAGATCTTCTAATTTTTGCTTATTACGCATGGGTAGAACGATCTTTAGATTAAGCGATTCATTAGGGCCAGCGTGATTGAGTAGTTGTGATGCAGCAATGTCCTTTAAAGGCACCGTCCCGAGCAAGGTCCTGCTGCCATTACTATTGTCGTGGTAACAACCAGAAGAAGAACACGCTAATGCATTGACAGATAAAGCCATGCCAAAAACTGCTGAAAAAATCCCGATAATAATCTTAAGACCTACTTTTCTTGTTTTCATACATCCCCTTTATTCAGCCAAAGGCCCCATCGCTGTATTTGTCAACTTTGGGCTGATCCTTGACCGTCATTAATTTGCGGAAATTTAGCTTATTTTTAAAGTGTGCCACATAAATTCCATTTGTCAAGTGCTGCAGATCAAGCAACCCGAATACGAGACCGCACGATCTGCTCTGACAGAATAACATCAATGGTTGGTAGAATTTTGTTACAGCGACGATGAAAGATTAAGAACGGCCCATGGTGAAAAGCAGATATCCCTGGTTTAGTAGACGCAATTGTTCAGGAGAACATTGGCGAAAAAAATATTTGATATCCTCATAAGATTTACCCCAAAACTGCAGGCCATGATAGGTGCCTATGGAATATTCTTGGATATTACTCAGGCCAGCAGCTTCAAACAAGGGGCGCATGGTCCATTTTGGGTCTTCATGGCCGTATTTCCATGTACCCTCTTGCTCCATCTTATGTTTGCCAATCCGGTAAAAAATGGCATTGGCATTAGGCACCAGGCTCATCACGCCTTTCCTTCCTATGCGTTTGGATTCTTTTAAAATGCCTATAATTTGTTCATCAAAAAAGTGTTCCAGCACCCCACTGCTGTATACCCAATCAACTGAAGCAGTATTTAAAGGGACCCCTTGTAAAATATCGCAGCAATGGAATTTACCTATTAATCCCAACTCCCGAAACAACTGCCCGGCAAATGTGTTGCTCTCTGCTGAATAATCAAGCATCTGCATTTGACGGCCATACAAGGCACAAATGGCCGCGAGCTCCCCTGTCCCGCTGCCCAATTCTAATAAAACCTCATCGGGTTTTGTGTGCTCCAGCAATGGTTTGCACCATACGGGAAAATCATTACTCTTAATTTTAGCGGCAAGTCCGTTGACTGACTGGCCGGCAAGAATGGCATTATGCCATTCTTGTTCATCCAGGAGTCGGGAATCCGGGGATGGCGCAAACCCTGGACCCCCGATTAAAGCATTCGGGGGTGACATTCTCTGGAAATGAATGGCATCTAAAAAAAACTTGTTCGCCCAGCTGATTTCCGTTTTGGGAAAATATTTTGCCCCTATCCCATAACTTCCATAAAAACCACCCGAAGCATTTTGGATAACACCTAGATAATCCATGGCCAAGTCCGCAGCTTTTCGCATACCTAATTTATACCCGACAATGGCCAACTGGGCCAATCCGACACTGCAGGTCCAATTGACCCCAGCATAGGCGCGGATACGTCCGTCTTTACGTTGGACCAGGAATAATTCTTCCACGAAAGGCCGCACAAAATCACCTTCGCCCATATCAATGAATCCATCTAAAATATAGGCTAAAAAATGAGTCAAATATTTCAAACTTAGGACATCTGGCTGTTTTTTATAATAGGAAATAGATTTTT
>CAYZLU010000396.1:0-2592 GCA_964479285.1 uncultured Planctomycetales bacterium
GGACTGGAACCGCAATAAAGACCTGGTTTCAACCCAGGACCCGGTCAAGATTGTCGATGACCAAGGGGTGGTCACAGGCCAGGGGATGACCGCCCATCCCAACTTGAAGAAAGCAAAGATCCATAAGAATGTGAAAGCTGTTATGAATACACAGCCTAAAGGTGAACCTGATAATCAAGTCATCACTATTACCTCAGACGGCCCCATGCAAATGGACCAGGCGACCATGTATGCAGTGTTTAATATACATGTGATAGCGGTGGAAGCGTCCACTGGCCGAGAACTTCATGCCGATAAAATGGAAATATGGTTTAACCAGGCGACCAAACATATTAAAAAGGCCATTTGTACCGGGCATGTGAAGGTCATCCAGGGGCCTAATGTCAGTTACGCGGACGAAATGGTATATGATGGGGTGACCCAGGTCCTGACAATGGTCGGCCGGCCCAAGATTGTTTTTGATACCGGAAGCACTAAAGGTAATGGCATGTTTCAGCCCCTTGGTAAATAATTTCGACGTAGCGTTGAAATCACCCCAAGCTTAAAAACGAGGGATCTCTAAAAGAACAGCGATATATGCGTTTACTGGAAGCAAAAAATTTGGTCAAAATTTATGGGGGCCGCCGGGTCGTAGATGGCCTTTCCATTACAGTCGGCCGTTCGGAGATCGTAGGGCTTTTAGGGCCTAACGGTGCTGGAAAGACCACTAGTTTTTATATGGTGGTGGGTATTATTAATCCTGACCAGGGCCAGGTGGTATTTGACCAGGAAGATATCACCAAAAAACCGATCCATGAGCGTTGCCGTCTAGGGATGGGTTATTTGGCCCAGGAAAGTTCTATTTTCCGTAAACTTACGGTCGAGCAAAACATCATGGCGGTCTTGGAAACTTTAAATATCGGCCCTGCCGAACGTAAACGCCGCCTGGAGTCATTGCTTGAAGAATTAAATATAGCGCATCTGGCACGTGCCAAGGCATACACGCTTTCTGGTGGAGAGCGCCGCCGCCTGGAAATCACCAGGGCGCTGGTGACCAACCCTTCATTCCTGCTTTTGGATGAACCGTTTTCCGGTATAGACCCCATTGTAGTTGCTGAAGCCCAGGAAATCATCAAGGACCTAAAGAAGAAGGGGTTGGGGATTTTATTGACGGACCATAATGTGCGTGAGACGCTATCGATTACCGACAGGGCGTATCTTGTTGCGGACGGCCGATTGCTGATTTCTGGTACCGCCCAAGACTTGATCAATGACCCTAAGGCCAGAAAAATTTATTTGGGTGAAAAGTTTACGATGTAGATGAGAATGCGTGTCATTGCGAGGAACGAAGCGACGTGGCAATCTTTTGAAAGATTGCTTCGCTTCGCTCGCAATGACAATAAACGAACTACGACATAATGAAAGGGAGTATCATGAAAGTTGAAGTCAAGAAAGTAGATGCTTTAAAACGTGAAATGAAATTTGAAATCCCCCGTGAGAAAGTGACGGAGGCCATGGACTCTGTTTACAACGAAATTGGTAAACATGCCAAGATCAAAGGATTTCGCCCCGGCAAGGTCCCCCGCCACATTTTAGTCAATTCTCATGGTCAATTGGCCAAGGATGAGACCATTAAGAAAATCATACCGCAAGCCTATCATGATGGGGTCAGCCAGCATCAATTGACCCCCGTCGATCTGCCGGAAATCACTGAAGTCAATCTTAAAGATGGGGTATTGACATTTACAGCAACACTCGACATACGTCCGGAGGTTCAGATCAATAAATACAAGGGGATCAATGTCGAGCGTAAAAAGAACGAAGTCACCGAGGAAGAAGTCGCAAAGACCCTAGAGTTTTTTAAAAAGGGCCGGGGCGACCAGGAAGTCACCATCGATGATAGCTTTGCTAAAGGCATGGGGTTTCCAAGCCTTGAAGAATTCAAAAAAGCGCTCAAGCACCAGTTGGAATCCGACAAAGACCGCAACAACCGCATGGACGTTGAAAATCAAATAGTGGAAGAATTGATTAAAAATGCTAAACTGATAGTTCCCCAGTCCTTAATTAAGCGTCAGTTGCACCATCGGTTAGGCGAGAACTTGAGGCGTCTTAAGTCCCAAGGGATGAAGGACGAAGAACTTAAGAAAAAAGAAGAAGAGATGAGAACGCAACTCGAGCCGGTTGTCGAGCGTGAAGTGAGGATTTATTTGATCTTGGAGGAGATTGGTAAGCTCGAAAATATAACAGCAACTGATCCTAATGACAGTTTAGCTGGCAAGGTAATGGAATTTTTATTGAAAGAAGCTAATTTGCGGGATGCAAAATGAACCAATAGGCGAAGGATCTTAATACAAAATTGGAGAAAATATATGCCAAACGCACAACTATTAGTACCGATGGTCGTTGAAAAAACAGGTCATGGCGAGCGTGCTTATGACATTTATTCCAGGCTTTTAAAAGAACGCATTGTTTTTTTAGGTACTGGAGTGGATGATCATGTGGCCAATTTGATCATTGCCCAGTTATTGTTTTTACAGTCTGAAGACAAAGAGAAGGATATTTTTTTATATATCAACTCTCCGGGCGGCTCTGTTACCGCAGGATTGGCTATTT
>CAYZLU010000397.1:0-2587 GCA_964479285.1 uncultured Planctomycetales bacterium
GAGGCCAGGGAAACCGCCAATATCCCGGGTTATGAAGGGCTCGATGTTTTGCGTCTGGCCCGTGCCCGCAAGGAATTGACGCGGGAAGATTACACCAAATTACGCAAAGATATTTTTGAGAAAGGCAGGGAAGCTTCTTTGGTCAGGAAGGACCTGACCGCGATCATTAAAGAGCGCAAGAAGGTCGATCCCGAGCAGGCGCGCGAAGCACGCCACGAACAAAGCGTGCGCCGTCTGGTATCTGCTTTAAGAGTTTTCAAGAAAGATATGGAAACTTTGAAATTGGCCGAGCCGGACATCATCGAGGAGGCTGAAGAGTTGCTCACACGCCTGGAAGACCGTTTTCATGACCCTCAAGCACATTGACCTGGAACATATTTCAGAAGAACAGCTGCTTTCAACACGCATGAAAGACCTGCCCATTGCCATCGAAGGCACCTGGCTTGAGGAATGTGTCAAACAATTATATGCTGAGTTAGACAGCAAAGGGCTGGTCTTTCATCCCGAGTGTTATCTGGCTGATGAATGGTTGACCCCTGAGGGTGAAGTGGCGATAGGCATACCATTTTACCTGGCCCATCCGGCATTGATCAGGCTTGAACGCCGCATGATGCTGGAAGCGGAGGGTGAAGGCAAGTTGTGGTGTATGCAGCTTTTGCGCCACGAGGCAGGCCACGCGTTTTCTTATGCCTATGATCTGCACAAAAAGCCTGAGTGGCAGAAAGTGTTCGGTTCTTCCCAAGAGGAGTACGGCAGCACCTATAGATTTAAACCTTATAGTAAGAGTTACGTGCGCCATCTCGATGGATTTTATGCCCAGTATCACCCCGACGAAGATTTTGTCGAGACCTTCGCGGTATGGCTGACCCCGGGCATTGATTGGCAAAAAAAATACCAGGGTTGGAAGGCCCTGGATAAGTTGCGATTTGTAGACGGGCTTATGTCTTCGATCAAGGGGGTAAGGCCCCTTAAAGAGAGGGGAAAGAGGCTTTGGCACCACAAGCATTTGACCATTACCCTGGACAACTATTACAAAAAGAAATACCAGCATGAACAGGAAGAATTTCCTGATTTTCATGATGTCCAGTTGGCGAAAATATTTACCGCTTTGACTGAGCAAGAATGGCTGGCCTTCAAGAAAGACCGTCACAAAAATAAAGAGATAATGACCGCCCAGGAGCTTATAAGAAAGTATTCAAAGAATGTTATAAATAGTATTGACCGATGCACCGGAGAGCGTAAATATATAATCAGTGATTTATTGAAGAACATTGCCTTAAGGGCCAAACAGTTGCATATGATTGTCAGCCAGCCCCAGGCAGTGGCCTTGATGCAATTGTCAATTTATGTAACGAGCCTCACGATGAATTATATTCATACAGGTTGGTTGCGGGGGACGAGGAAGAGATCATGAGGCTGAAAAAACTCAAAGTATTGATGCTTTTTTATAGCCCGTATCAGAAGCCGCGCGGCTATGATTACAAGGAAGAATTTGCTGATCCGGACAATATGTACACGGAGAAAGATGTGCAAGGGGCCCTTTTGGGTCTGGGGCATGAGGTGTCCTTGCTGGGCATTTTTAACGATATCACCCCTTTGTTCGAGGAGATCAAAGAAAACCGGCCAGATATTATTTTTAACATGATGGAGGTCTTTAATGACCAGACCCAGTTGGAAAAAAATATGGCCGGCCTTCTGGAGGTTTTAGACATTCCATACACTGGCGCTTCCTCAGGAAGCATGTTTGTCTGTAACAACAAGGCATTAAGCAAGAAAATCTTTACTTTTCATCGCATCAAGGTTTCCCGCTTTCACACCTATTATCGCGGAAAGCGTGTGGGTGTCATCGCCAGATTGAAATTACCAGCGGTGATCAAGCCCCTGTGTGAAGAAGCTTCCCGCGGTATTTCCCAGGCCTCCATCGTGGACAACCCTGAAAGCTTTGTGGAAAGGATCAAATTTATCCATGACAGCATGCAGATGGACGCTATCGCTGAGGAGTACATTGAAGGCCGTGAGTTATACGTGGGTGTGTTTGGATACAAACAAATCACTGTCCTTCCACCAAGGGAAATGATCTTTGGTGATTTGCCTGAAGGAGAACCCCGTATCGCCACTTACAAAGCCAAGTGGGATGACGCATACCGGAAAAAATGGGGGATCAGGAGTACTGCTGCGGCCAAATTACCTGAAAGCTGGCAGAAGAACATTGATGATGTATGCCGCCGGGCCTACAGGGCCTTGGAATTGGACAGTTACGTCCGTTTTGATATCCGTGTAACAGAGGCCGGGGAGGTTTATATCATTGAACCTAATGCCAATCCCTGTATCGCTAAAATAGATGAAGTGGCCCAGGCCGCTTCGAAAGCAGGGATCAGTTACGAAGATGTGATACAGAAGATCCTGGATCTTGGTTTGTTAAGGCATGATCGATAATTTAAGAAATGAGGTGCTTATGAAATTGACTAAACCATTGGTAGTCTTGGATTTGGAGACCACCGGTATTTGGATTGAGAAAGACAGGATCATCGAAATCGGGATGGTCAAACTGACACTCGAAGGAAAACAAGAGGTTTATTCAACCAGG
>CAYZLU010000398.1:0-2585 GCA_964479285.1 uncultured Planctomycetales bacterium
TTTTTGTTCTTTTTCTCCTGAAGGTATGTCCAAGGTGTCTATTTGTTCTGGCGTAAAATCTTTGTATTTAGTAGCAGTCATAGTCCCCTTGATCCGATCAATGACATAGGCTGATGGATTAGTATCATCATCATTTAGGATGACGTAGGCATAATTTTTATCTGGACTAATACCTAATGCAGCGACATTATCAAGGGGATGCAAAGTTAAAGTATCCGCGTCCTTAGCGCTGACCATCACGTCTAAACTACCATCGCTTCCACCACCCTGGAATAAATTGACAACAATCAAAAATCCTTTGTCCATCAAATGTTGGATCCGGCTTGCTATTTCTTGACTGGTCAGAGTCTTAATCCAGGCAAGGTTTGCGGGTTTACTGGACGGCAAATTGGGCAGCCCAAAATACGCTCTCACATAAGGCGGTAATTCTGATTCAGGTATCTCGATAATCGTGTTTAGAAGTCCATCATTCCTCAGGCGGAAATAAATATTTTTTCCTGCTTCACCAATCGTTGCGAAATAATGAATGCCTTTGAAAAAGGCGACCGCGGAGATATTTTTGATGGTATTATTGTCAATAGTAGCATCTTCCAGTATTATTTGACCTTCCCCAATAGATTTAACAAGCACAATAGCGTCTGTTTCTGGGTAAGAGGTATTCTTCATGCGCTCCGTTAGATTTTCGGCAGAAATAACTTTTTGTAGGTCGATCTTCGGCCTTTCGGGGAGTGTTAAGGCATCGGAAGGGGGCGGCTCTTTGGAGGGAAATAAAGTCAGGTGCAAATCATGCTTGCCATTCGCATTATCAGGAGAAGCTCTGGTAATTAATAAGAGGCCTTTGTTCGTACTCATTACGACAGCATCTTTTCCAGGGATTGTTTTGATTCGGTTATCCACATTAAATGATCGTCCTTGCCCCAAGATAACACCCGTCAAATCTACTAAAGCGGTTTTATTCCAGTAAACTTTTGCCGTATCAATGGCAGCCTGCAGGAGGGGGATGATGGGTTGTATGTTTTGGGTATAAAAATCAGGCCGATCGCTATAGATAGTTTTAAGAAATCCTTCGATACGGCCCAGGCCATCGAAGTTTAATAAAATGATATTGGGTTTATTAGTAGTTACGGCCGCGTTGTGGTCAGCCAAGGTTTTACAAAAGTCTTCCCAATCGAATTGAGGATACTTCGTTTTGACATTTTCTTCTGTTAGCCACCCAATGTGATTGGGGTTTTTTGTATCAATGACATTTTCAAACATAGGATCATCCAGTTCACCATTATTAAGAATATTGTAGACATTTAAAGCATCTTCATAGGTGGTAATAGGTTTGGCAGAAGAAGGGTCCAATTTTACGTTTGCACTCGGGGCAGAAGAGTTTGTTACAGTTTGAACACCTCCAGGGTTAGTGGATGCTTGTGTCTGCGCGAAAGCATGGCTCAGAGGCGATAATGCGAAAGAAACGAGCAGTAAAGATGGGGCCAGTTTTCTAAAGGCCCTTGCAGCCATAGCGCCGTCGGCGCGATAAAGATGTTTGATCCTTCCTTGAAAACCACCAGAGAAATATTTGCGTCCAACGATCTGTCCTGTCAAAGGGTCGGTTTCTTCCTTCACAAAATTATACACGCCTTTTTTAAAGGCCTTTAAATACCGGTGATAGATGTTCTGCTGTACTTTGACTGGATTGGAAAAATCAATGCCTTTAACTTTGTTTTTATTTGCGTAGATTTGTGTCAATATACTTTTTCTCAAAGCTTGTTTATACCATGCAGCCAAAATCATTCCGCTGTAAATTTGGCGCAATATGGCAAAATTTTTCCCCTCGTTGACTTCCTTTTCAATGACAGGCAGAACTAATTGACGCAAGATCTGTGAGCCTAATCGGTTGACCCTCGGCATCTCCATTGATTTCATTCTCACATCTGCGATGCCGCTGTGTTTTTGAAGAGATAGATAATCTTCTTCTAGAATGACTTTTAGATGGCTTTCGACCACTAAAACGGTATTGCCATTTTCATAAACAGAAGCCGTATCAGGGAGGATCCAAACCTTGTTGAAGGTATTGACGGGAATTTGGGTCGTTCCGTATTTTTCAGCGGCCTGCTGGTAGACCGTCCTCCAAAAATTTTTTCCAATAGTACCATCAGGATAGAGCAAGGAGGCCGTGATTTGCTTGAGCATATAGTCCTCTTCGAGTAAATCCATTCCCATTTCCGTCTTGCCGAAATCAGAGTCAATGATCCTGTGACGCTCATAGGGCGACAAGTTGACCCATTGTTTGTCTTCTGCAACAGTCATCGCGGCCATGAAGTATTTGGCCAATCTTCGGAAGGTTTCTGTTTGCTTATAGAGAGATCCTTTGGTATTTCCTTGATCTATGATAAAACTGAAAATAAATGGGTTTTTGGGGTCAATAGTCATTCCCCTTATAATAACGGGTGTAAATGGGGGACTTAGCTGGACCAAGCGGCTTGCCGGTGACCATGAGAGGGAATAGGCATCAGCAAAGGAATTGAAATTCATTGACGTTAGGCCAAAAGCCACTAATACGGTCATAACTATCGCACTACGTAGTTTTTCGGCAAGAA
>CAYZLU010000399.1:0-2565 GCA_964479285.1 uncultured Planctomycetales bacterium
CGAAATTTTATTTGAACGACTTAAACTGCCGGTGGTTAAAAAGATCAAAACTGGATTTTCAACAAATGAAGAGGTCTTGACCAAACTTTCTTCCCAGCATCCTTTACCAGCTTTGATTTTGGAATACCGGCAAATGGCGAAATTAAAATCCACCTATATTGATGCCCTGCCTTTGTTGGTTGACCCTAAATCCAAGCGATTGCATGCGACCTTTAATCAGGCCGGTGCTGAGACAGGCCGATTGAGTTCCAACAATCCAAATTTGCAAAATATCCCTGTCCGCACAGATTTTGGGCAACGTATCCGCAAAGCATTTGTGCCATATGCTAAGGGGCATGTGTTGCTTTCTGCCGACTATTCCCAGATTGAGTTGAGGATCCTGGCCCTTTTGGCTGAGGATGAAGATTTAAAAAATGCTTGTCGCGGCGAGGGGGACATCCACCGTCACACCGCTTCTTTAATGTTTGATGTGGGTGAAAATCAGGTCGATGAAGTAATGCGTTACGCGGCCAAACGGATCAATTTCGGCATCATTTATGGCATGAGTGCTTTTGGTTTGGCCAAGGATTTGGGCGTGCCTGTGCCACAAGCGCAGGATTTTATTGATAAATATTTTTTGCGTTACCCCAAGGTGCGCATATTCCTGGATGGGGAGATCCAAAAGGCGCGTGACTTAGGCTATGTAACGACATTATTCGGCCGCCGGCGCTATTTGCCGGATATCCATAATCGCAATTTGGGATTGCGTCAATTTGCTGAGCGCCAGGCCATCAACGCGCCCATGCAAGGCACGGCCGCAGACATCATCAAGATAGCCATGGTCAAGATCAGCCGTCAATTGGCCAAACAAAAATTGACCTCAACCATGATCATGACCGTCCATGACGAACTTGTTTTCGACGTGCCTCAAGAGGAAGTCAAAACAATGGTGTCTTTAGTACGCCAGGAAATGGAAGGGGCTATGGACTTGTCAGTGCCAATGAAGACCTCTGTCAAGGTCGGGCCTAATTGGCTAGAGATGGAAAAGATAAGGCCATGAAAATCGTCATTTGTTCCTCAGAAGTGGTGCCTTTTGCCAAGACCGGCGGGTTGGCTGATGTATGCGGGGCGCTTCCTCCGGCATTGGAGAAATTAGGCCATGAGGTCGTTATTATCACCCCGCGCTATAGAATTTCAAATATCCAGCTGCCAGCACCTATCGTGCGCATCGGTGAGAACGTGCGGGTCTGTTTCGTTGAGAACCATCACTATTTCGGCAGGGAAGGTCTTTATGGAGAAGCTGGAGGGGAATATCATGATAACCTGGAACGTTTCGCGTATTTTTGCCACGAAAGTTTTCATGTTTTAAAAGAAATTAAATTCTCTCCAGACATTGTTCATTGTCATGACTGGCATGCGGCATTGACCCCTGTTTTGCTAAAAACCAATTATCAACATGACTCTTTTTTTAGAAACGCCCGATCGGTATTGACCATTCACAATTTGGCTTATCAGGGTGTTTTTCCCAAGCAGCAGTATGGAAAATTAGGCATTAACGGCCGGCTTTTCCATACTCAAGGCCTGGAATTTTATGATCAGGTCAATATCCTCAAAGGCGGGATCATTTTTGCGGATGCCATCACCACGGTCTCGCCCCAATATGCAAAGGAAATACAGACCAGGGAATTAGGGTGCGCGCTCGATGGAGTGCTGCGTAACCGCAGCCAGGACATTTACGGTATTTTAAACGGGCTGGATTATGAGGTTTGGGACCCTGAAAATGACCCGTTTTTAGATCTTGCTTCGTCCGATGTGTTTTCCGGTACATCTAAGCTAATTGTTTTGAAACGGCAAAATAAAATTGAAGTACAGACGGCCTTGGATCTGCCAATAAAAGAAACGCCCGTCTTTGGTTTTGTGGGCAGGCTTTGCGTTCAAAAGGGCCTGGACCTCATTATGGAGGCCATTGACAATATTGTTGCAATGGATGTTCAGGTAGTTTTTACAGGTGAAGGGGACAGAAAATATTATCGGATGATCGAGAGCGCTGCCCTGCGCCATCCCCGTCACGTGGGTAAATTCCTTAGATTTGACGAACGTATGGCGCACAAAATTTATGCCGCTTCAGATTTTTTCTTAATGCCATCGGTGTATGAACCTTGCGGTTTGGGGCAGATGATCGCTTTACGTTATGGTTCCATCCCTATTGTGCATAAAACGGGTGGTTTAGATGACACGATCCGTCTCTATGATCCTATCCATAATACCGGAAATGGCTTTGTGTTTACCGAATACACCAGGAGGGCTTTTATTAAAGCAGTTGAAGAGGCCTTAAAGGTTTACAGGCAGGATGTTTCGATGGGATGTTTGTTTAAACAGGCTTTGTCTTGTCGTTTTTCCTGGGAAAAGTCCGCTGAGGAATATGTGAGGGTTTATCAGCAATGCATGTCATAGGCCTTACAGGAAACCTGGGATGCGGCAAATCAACGGTCGCAGGCATGTTTGCCAGGCGGGGTGCCAAGATCATTGATGCTGATGCCATAACCAGGGGCTTATTGGCCCCTGGGAAAAAATGTATAAAAAAGG
>CAYZLU010000400.1:0-2560 GCA_964479285.1 uncultured Planctomycetales bacterium
TATTCTTTAGTTGTCAATTTATGTGAAATTTGGAACTTCATTCCAGGCATAATTGCAGGATCTTTATTCCCAGCCATTCTAGAGGCTAAGAGGCACAGCCAATTTTTATATTACGACAGGCTTCAAAGGTTTTTTGATTTGATGTTCATTCTAGCTTTCTTTATTTGTCTTTTGATGAGCCTGTTAGGGGCACACGTAGTTGATTTTCTTTTTGGCCATAAATTTAGCGTTGCTGGACAGGTGGTCCCCATATATGTTTGGACAAATATATTGATCTTTTTAGGCATTGCCAGTGATAAGTGGTTGGTGGCAGAACATCTTACCCGAATATCGTTCTACAGGACATTTTTAGGGGCTGTTTTGAGCGTAATCTTGAACCCTTTTTTTATAAAAGAATACGGCATTATAGGTGCTTCATGGGTTGCATTAATTTCTTATACGACGGCTGTTTTTTCAATAATCCTGATTCCAAAGACGCGGAGAATTTCTTTGATGATGCTTAAAGCTGCATTTCCTTTTTATAAACTGTTTATCTCTCATGGAAAGACCCAGAGCATAAAATAGCAGGAATGGTCAAGCTAAAAACAGGCGCGATATTTTTTATGGGATCAACAATGAATTCAATAAAAAAATTTTTAATTAACATGAAAAGAATTGTCTTGAGAAAGATAAAATACCATTTTTCTTTTTTGGTCTTCGCGCGGTTAAAGCAGGCGACACCGGGCAACATTCAAGTGGGTCAAAATGACCTGTTGGTTATTACGGGTATTAGAAATGAAATAAAACGTATTCCTTTTTTTCTTAAATATTACAGATCAAAAGGTGTAGATAAATTTTTTATTATCGATAATAACTCTGAAGATGGAACAAAAGAGATGCTTTTATCTGAAAAAGACGTCTATTTGTTTACAACAGATGAGCCATTCTCCGATTCGTCATGTGGCCTTAACTGGATACAAGCTATTTTAAAAAAGTACTGTAAAAATAAATGGTGCCTCCTGTTAGATGCGGACGAGTTTTTTGTTTACCCACACTGCGAAGAAATATCCATAAAGGATTTGTGCTTTTTTTTAGAAAATGAACGAAAGAATGCAATAAAAATAATGTTATTGGATATGTACGCGGATGGTTTCCCTTCGATTGATAGGCTGGAGCCTTTATGGGAAGTGTTTCCATATTTCGATAGAGATTCCCACTATTTGACGGACTTATGCGGTAAACCAGCTATTTTCGGGGGGATGCGTAAACGGATATTCAATACTGATGTATGTTTACAGAAAGTCCCTTTGATTAAATATTCAACTTGGCTCAAACCAAAACTGGGCATTCATCGTGTGCTCAATGCCCGTTTGTCCCAGATTGAGGGTGTTTTACTTCATTTTAAATTCGATTCTTTGTTTGCAAAGAAGGCCAAGGAAGAATCCCAACGGAAGGAACATTGGAATGAAGCGGCAGAGTATAAACAATACCTTGAGCGGCTTGACAAAGAAGATAATTTTACGATCTATGATCCGATGTATTCAGTGAGATATGAAAATAGCCGGCAGTTGATCGAAATGAAGTTTATAAAGACATCCGAACAATTTGAAAAACATGTAGCTTTTTGTAGGAAGAAATCATTTAAAACAAAGAATATACAGGAGATTAATCTAGAATTATAAAAGAAAGAGGTGTATTTTGATATTAACATTGATGAAGCTTTTTAAAGAGATTGTTTACAATACACCCATCAGGGGATATTTTTTTCCGAGATATACATATTTTTTTACAGCGGCGCAATTGTGTTTTCTCTGTCAATGTATTAATGATACTAAAGATGTAAAAGGGGCTATTGCTGAAGTTGGATGTGCGTGTGGTGCAACAACATTGTTTCTCAATAATTATATGGATGCTCAAAATATAGAAAAGAAATATTATGCAATCGATTCTTTTTTTGGTTTTGTCGCTTCTGATATCGAGTATGAAGTGGCCAACCGGGGGAAAACCAAAAACCTTTTTACTGCGTTTAGAATGAATAAGAAGAAGTGGTTTGATGACACAATGAAGCAAGGTAATGTCAACAGGGTTTTTTCTATCAAAGCAGATGTCAATCAATACGATTTATTAACACTTGGCCCTCTTTCTTTTGTTTTGTTAGATGTCGATCTATACCGGCCTACTAAGAAAAGCATAAGAGAATTGTATAAAATTCTGAATCCAGGTGGAATGCTAATAGTAGACGATTGTGATAGCCAGAATATCCGTTGGGATGGCGCAGACCAAGCATATAAAGAATTCATGAAAGAAATAGGTCAACCCATTCACATTGTATATGGAAAATTAGGAATAATAAAAAAGGCCTCAATATGAAAAGTAAGAATTTAAGACTTCTCAATCTTGGTTGCAGCGCACACTGCCATCCTGAATGGGTCAACATAGATGTATTACCGGCCCCTAATGTAATTGTTCACAACATTCTCATGGGAATACCTTATCCAGATTCCTATTTTGATGTGGTCTATCATTCACATTTGTTGGAACATTTTTCCAAAGATGATGCTGCCCGTTTCATAGTAGAATG
>CAYZLU010000401.1:0-2556 GCA_964479285.1 uncultured Planctomycetales bacterium
TCATTGTTGTCACATCCAAACGGCCTTGGGGCTTTCCAACCGGCCAATTCAGGGTGAGTCCAACATTTTTCAAATGATCATTAATAGTGTCACTCTGGGCCATGACCGTGAATTTATCATAGGGTTTATCCAGTGTTTGTGGATAAGAATCCAATAGGTCTTCCGAAGCACAAGTTGCGTATAAAAGCCCCAATCTGTTTTCCATAACTATCAAAGACCTGACCGTTTCCTGAAAACGCGTACCTGTACGAAAATTTGTCAATAAGGCTTGGGCAATAAAAGTCAGGCAAATACTGACGATTACAACAGACAAGATGGCTTCAAGCAACATAAAACCAGTGTCATTGCGAGCGGAGCGAAGCAATCTTTTAAAAAGATTGCCACGTCGCCTGTGGCTCCTCGCAATGACACTTAAATTTTTATTCATCGTCCACTTTCGTCATCATCCCGCGCACTTCAGTCGATGATAACACTGTTTTTTGATCAGCGCTAGCCAGCTGGATTGTTCCAGGGTCTATGGTGCCGTCCGGATAAAATTCGATACGGTCATCCTGCGTGCTGAGACGAATTGGGTCCGGGATTGTGTGCATACGCCCAAGTGGCCCGTTAACAGCTTCGAAACTATCGTGGCTGTCGTTTTCAACACCAGATTTGACACGTACCAGCTTATAAGAACGGTGGTCGCTAGTAAGAGACAGGGCATATATGCGCTCTTGCCCTATGGCCATGGCCTGGGCCCAACGGCTCGCACTGAGTAAATCATCGGCCGTTTTATTCAACTGAAAACGTGAATACCCTTTTGAAAAATTGGGCGCTGCCAGCGCTATAAGGATCCCAACAACAATAATGACCACTAAAATTTCAACAAGGGTAAACGCGTTATTTTTCTTCGTTTCCCCAATTGGTAATATCATCGCCGCTTTCCACCCCGTCTGGCCCCAAAGAAGAAAGGTCATAGCTTTCAGGGTTGTGCGTTCCGGGAGACACGTAAACATAGTCGTGGTTCCAGGGATCTTTAGGGATTTTCTTTTTCTTTAAGTAAGGGCCATTCCATTGCGCTGGCACCGGTGAAGCGGTCGGTTACGTCAACAAGGCGCTTAACCCCTGTTCAGTCGTCGGATACTGGCTGGCATCCATACGGTATAAATCCAAGGCCGTTGATAAATTTGATTCGATATCAGTACGGGCCGCTGTCTTGCGGGCTTGCTCGCTGCGTCCAGCGATATTAGGAACAATCATGGCCACCAATACACCAATGATGATCACTACCAGCATAATTTCGATTAATGTAAATCCACGTCTTTGATGTTGAAACATATATATCTCCTGTTTTATGTCAATTTATAATCATATTCATCTGAAACATCGGCAAAAGCATTGCCACTATCATAAACCCCACCATCCCCACGACCACCACCAACACCGCCGGCCCTAAAATTGTTACAAAGGCCCCTGCCATCTCCTGGCTGGAACGTTCACAATTAGAAGCTAATTTGTACAACCCTTTTTCCAGTTTACCACTTTCCTGGCCTACGGCAATTAAATCAACAGCCATTTCTGGGAAAAGTGCGCTTGCCTTTATAGCTTGTGTCAGACTCATGCCTGATTTGACCTTAAGCGTCATTTTCTTTACTTCTTCCTGCAAAGCGCTGTTATCCACAACCATGGTCACTGATTCAAGCGCGGTCACGATAGGTACCCCGCTTTCTAACAACATCCCGAGTGTCCTTGCAAATCGGCTCAACTGGGTGTTTTCAATAAACGATTTTAATAAAGGAATTTTCAAAGTAAACTCATCAAACCACGCTTTACCTTTCACCGTATTCAAATAGGAACGGACCCAAAACACCATTCCCGTAATGACTGCTGCCATAAGCCACCAAAAATGTGCAAATATTTGGCTTATCGCCACGACTATCCTTGTCGCTAAAGGAAGTTGTGCGTCAAAATCTTCAAACATCAAGGTCAGGCGCGGCAGGACAAAGGACAGCAATACAAAAAGCGTCAAGACCCCGACTAAAAAAATGATCGCAGGATACAACAGACTTGATTTTGCTTTTGACTGGATCTGCATGTCAGCTTCCAAAAATTGGGCCAATCGATTAAGGACCAATGGGAGCTGCCCGCTGGCTTCCGCGGCTTTCACGGTATGGATATATAATGGCGAAAATATCCTTGGATATTGAGCTAAAGCTAAAGACAGGCTGCCTCCCTGTTGCAGCAAAACAGTCATCGATTCAATAATCCCAACCAACACAGGAAACTGACGTTGGCGGGACAATAATTCCATGCAACGGGCCAAAGGAATACCCGCTTCCAATAAGTCTGCTAATTGCCTGGTAAATTGAAACAATGCTACCTGTGAAACTTTAATGTCCGAACCTGGGCTTTTGTCACTCGCCGATAAATTGATTTTCATGTACAGCTTGACATCAATGGGGATTTTACCGGCATTGGTAAGCTTGGTCACGGCCTCAGTGATCGTTTCTGCTTCAATGATACCACTTGTCACATCTTGTGGTCCTTTTTTAGCTTTATAGACAAATTGGGCCATAT
>CAYZLU010000402.1:0-2522 GCA_964479285.1 uncultured Planctomycetales bacterium
TACCATTGAGAATATCTATCAGCAATATTTAAAGGCTTATAAGAAAGGTGTGTTCAATTATATCAAGGAAGATATTGATCCGGTCTCTCAACAGGCTGTTCCCCGCAAATATTTTTCAGGTGGGTTTATTGATACAGCTGGTGATGTTTTATCAACGAATAGGAATCTGGGTGCAATAGCCCGAACAATGACTTTAGATGATCGCGCGCATTATGATAGTGAAACTGGTGATGTTGCCATGCTTTCAATTTCTTTTACAAATAAAATCCGGGGTGCAATACCAAAAGTTTTAGCTAGTCTGGCTGGTCTTGCATTATTAACTGCTCCTGGCGGTACTGCTCATGCAGCTGTGCATCATCATACAGCCCCTGCGTCGAATATAATTAATGGCCAACCATCATTTTCTCATCAGGAAATAAAGGCCCTTAAGAGAGGTGGGTTTATAGACTCAAATAATCAGATTTATCCTAAGGTCAGTGAGATCAGCAGGGCCTCTTTCGTAAAGGGTCTTCGCGGACTTAGGGAGAGTAAAGAACAAAAAGTAGAGCTTTATACCTTGATCCATGATGCCCCAGTTCATTCCCAATTTGTTCTAGATAACGGGGGTAGGCCGTTGTCAGAAGATGTTCTTGCCCGTATAAACAGCGTTTCGGTCTATGTCCCACCAGGCCTGCTTTTGCCCGATGAGGTAAAAATTCTTGAAAACAGGTATATCAGTAAGAAAGGAATGGTCCAGGATAAAGTTGCCACTGTTACATTATCCCAATTTGTTGAATCTTTACCAGGTTGGGACAGGGTTCTTGAGCATAAACAATACATCTTAAGGGAACTGCGAAAGGCATGGCAGGGGGCAATACGCGATTCAATTGAAAACACACGGGCCGGAAGTGCGCCCCCGCCAGATGAAGAAACAGTTATAACTACTACAGGTGCGGGTAGTTCATCAGCCAAAATTGATATAACAACCATACTTTCAGCAGATGCAGTGAAGGCATTGACCGAAGCCGGGTTTTTGAGTAACCACGACATTCCGACAAGATTTAAGGATGTTGATGAGAACACTTTTAGGACAGCCCCTGCTATAGCTAAGTGGGGCAGGAGTGATGATTATAAGCAAGGTGTTCAGAATATTATGAGAGGAATGTTGGGTCTGCCACCCTTGCGCTGGACAGGTGGAAGTACGCCTGTCTCAACACCACCAATAATACTAACATTTGCTGATGCGCATCAAAACCTTACTCACCTTTTACTTAATGTTGGTGCCCCTGAGGTCACTCCTGAAAAAATTGCGGATGCTGCTAGGCAATACGCCGCAGTGGTCACAGCTTTACCAACACTAACTCCCCCACAACAAAGCACTCTTAAGTATGACCTGACGTATATGAGTGTTCCTGGTTTAGGCGGTGATAGCATACCAAGGGATGTTCTTAAACAATTGCAGGATAAATTAGACCAGTCCAATGCCTCTCCTGAAGCACCTACTGTTCCATCGACAACAACACCAGTTAAACCTATCGGTACAACTACTGATGGAACGACAACTAGTTCAACCACAGGCACAAGAACCAGTGCTGCCAATGCTGTATCTGATTTGGTTGAAAATCCAAACTCACTTTCAAAAGCATATAAGCAATTGGCCGATAAACTTACTCCAGAATTATTTAGGACAGGGAGACATGACGAAATCATCGCGGCCATGAATAAGGCAAATCTTCCAGATTTTGTTAAACATAAATTAATTTTTAATATGAGCGATTCTCATCCGGGTTACGGCACAGAAGATAACTCTGATGGAATAGATACGGATCGTGTGAAGCCTAATTATATAGCAGTTGAGAAATTGATAGGGGACTGGCAAGGCGCGTTGTTAGAAAATAGGGCCCTAAGTAATGAAGATACGGGTAATCTACAGGGAAGAATCCAGGATTTTGATGATGGGATAAATAATGACCCAAAATGGGGAAATGTTAATCCTAGAGAATGGACAGGTACGCAGTCTGTAGTTTCGACCCCTCCCGTAGTGGTTGAAACCTCAGGGCCACTTTCAAAAGCATATAAGCAATTGGCCGGTAAACTTACTCCAGAATTATTTAGGACAGGGAGTTATGAGGAAATCATCGCGGCCATGAATAAGGCAAATCTTCCAGATTTTGTTAAACATAAATTAATTTTTAATATGAGCGATTCTCATCCGGGTTACGGCACAGAAGATAACTCTGATGGAATAGATACGGATCGTGTGAAGCCTAATTATATAGCAGTTGAGAAATTGATAGGGGATTGGCAACGCGCGTTGTTAGAAAATAGGGCCCTAAGTAATGAAGATACAGGTAATCTACAGGGAAGAATCCAGGATTTTGATGATGGGATAAACAATGACCCAAAATGGGGAAACGTTAATCCTAGAGAATGGGTAGACAGGGCCCAATTCAGCAATCGCAACGGCGGTATCAACTTCGACGCTGCACAATTGAACATGCAGATCAAACGGGATGGCCAGGGTATGCCGCTTCCCATATACC
>CAYZLU010000403.1:0-2517 GCA_964479285.1 uncultured Planctomycetales bacterium
GTCCATGTGACCTTGGGTGAGACAGCCATGGGCCGTGATTTATTGGCCCAGGATTACATGCTTAAGCAATTGACAGCTTCTTTAATAAACCCTCAGAAAGAATTAGGGAAAACTTTTTGGGACAAGGTTTACAGTAGGGCCAAAGAAATGTATGGCACCACCCAAATCCCGGTCAATACATATAACAAGGTATGGATCGTTCCGCAAAGAGCCAATATCTACGAACACGGCCAAACCGCATTCATTGTTAGCGGCCATCTGAAGGTGATGCTGGAAGAAGATTATTTAGCTTTAGAAAAGAACCAGGCCGGTCGCCAAGCAAGTAAAGCTTTGAATGTGAAAGCATCCCAGGTGAATCACCGTAACGCCTTAGACACACATGCCATAGGTTCCCAGATCATCCGCACCATCATCCTTCCCGAAATCGAGAAAGAAGTCAATGAAGGCAGGAATTTCGCTACCCTACGCCAGATTTTCTATGCCCAGGTCCTGGCGGTATGGTTTAAGCGCAATTTAAAGCAGGCGTTGCTTAATCAAGTGTACGCCAATAAAGGCACGGTCAAAGGCATAGATGAAAATGATCCGGCAATCAATGAAGCGATTTACCATCAATACCTGAAGGCTTACAAGAAGGGGGTGTTTAACTTTATCCAGGAAGATAAAAGGCTCAATTCATTTGGTCCTATATTGGAAGACCAGCCGACAGTGAGAAAATATTTTTCCGGCGGGTATGCTGCCTCGAATGTAGACCTGGCGCTTTCAGGTTTTCCCAGTCCTGCCATGATGACTGAGGTCCAAACAAAGGGGGAAGATTTTGCCGTCTTGGTTACTGACGGAAAACATGAGCCTTTTAATGAAACTCTTAGGACGCATGATGAAGCGATGAGGGTGAATGTTTTTAAAAAAAAGTTAATAACCGTCCTTCTTCCTGCTTTAATTCTTGGTGCGGCAGTGATCAATCCCGATAATTTGCATGCCCAATCTGCAAAGTCAGCGGACCCTAATCAACCTGCTATTCTTGTTATTTCTGGTTATAAAATAGCAATCTTTGCAGATGGTACTCTTGCCTTGAAAGTCCCAAAAAATCCAGCATCACCAGCCATAACGTACTCATATTTGTTAAAGTGGGGGTTAGTTTTGGTACATATAGATGGGAAAAAATCTTCTAAGTATCAAGATATTAGTATCGCTGGGCAAAAGGCCTTGTCAAACATGCAAAGTAGTTTAAATAAAGCGGGAACATCGCAGGCAGCAATAAAATTGTTAGCTCAACCAAGAAATCAACACTTGTATGCTCTGGCTAAGGACATACTTATATTGGCATTTTCTAAAATCCCTAAACCTGCTCCAACCACGCGTGAGAGTATCCAATCTGCAAAGTATCAAAAGCATCAGTGGAACCGGGGCGGTATAGATTTAAGCCAACAAGATGAAGTTTTGCACATCGAAAAAGATGCTAACGGCGGGATAAAGGTCAGTGTGGACAAGACCTTGATCGCGCGCATCGAGCTTGAGGGAATGGATGAGGTTGATCCTGTGATCATCGGTATGCATCCCGTAGATTTGCGATCTTTGTTTGGAGATGCCGCTGTAATAATGCCATCAATTTCCCTATAGAATCCGCATGACAGTCTATAATTGACACATAGTCATTTTAAAATCATTTCCCATTTTAGTTGTTTTTTGGTATCCTTAAGGTTCAATATTTTGAGGTGAACATGCAAACAGAGCGTATTAAACAACTCAATACAAAAGCAAAGAATCTTGATGCCCTTGGTTTAATTAAGCTGGCCTTTGATGAATTTGGCCCAAGAGTCTGTTTTGCCACCAGCTTAGGCGAAGAAGACCAGGTCATTACAGACATGATCGCTAAAACAGCACCAGGCATCGGAATATTTACCCTGGATACCGGCCGACTGTTTGCAGAAACTTATGAATTGATGGCGAAGAATCAAAAGAAATACAACAACCTTGATTTTAGGATTTATTATCCTGATACCAAGACCGTCGAGGAGATGGTACGCACAAAAGGCATTAATCTTTTTTATGAAAGTGTTGAAAACCGCAAGCTTTGCTGCCATGTCCGCAAGGTTGAACCTTTGCAGAGGGCCCTGGCCAATTCAGACGCCTGGATGGTAGGCTTAAGGCGCGAGCAAGCTGTCACACGTATGGATCTTGAGCCAGTGGAATGGGACGACGCTAATAAAAAGATCAAGATCAACCCGCTTTATGATTGGTCTTTGGGGCAGGTCAGGGATTATATCAAAAAGAATAATGTGGACATAAGTCCTTTACACGCGCAGGGATTTGTTTCCATCGGCTGTGCACCCTGCACTCGCGCTATCAAGCCAGGGGAAGATATCCGCGCCGGCCGCTGGTGGTGGGAAGAACCTGAACAAAAAGAATGCGGCCTGCATAATAATCCCAAGTGGAAGGGAAACAAATGAGCAAGACAATGGATAAATTAGACGCTTTAGAATCCCAAAGCGTATATATTTTGCGCGAGGCTTACCGTGA
>CAYZLU010000404.1:0-2501 GCA_964479285.1 uncultured Planctomycetales bacterium
AGAAGAAAGGGAAGTATATTGTATGAAGGATCTGATCATTTTTTTGATGTCCTTAAAGAATACCATATCACTTCTTATGATGAGATTGAATATATTGGGGGTGAAGGCATGATCGATGACGCGGCGATGGCGGTAGATAGAGCTACGGTAGCTAATCCCGGGCGTAATCCTTTAGGTATTGACATACCAATAGTTGATGGTCGAGAAATAACGCCTCAAAGAATGAGGCTTATAGACAATGCAATGTTAGCAGGAGATTATTTTAAGATTGATCTTGTGAAGAACAAAATTGAAATTGAAAGGCAAATATCGCCTTATGAAAAAGTGTACGTTTTGAGAAATTATGCCTATATCGTTTGGACCGAAGGTCCCCAAAAAGGAAAAATTTATCAGGTTCTGCCAATGCCTGAATCTAGAAAATTTGAGCACCTTCAAACAATGAATGAAATTTTTGGCCTAATTAAATCAAAATTCCGAATCATTGCTCGATCGGATTATCCATTTGATGTTTTAGCAGAGCTTTATATTGACTTGCATCGTCTTTATCATGGTGATGGCAAGACGATTGGATTAAAAACAGCTCGTCTTTTTAATTTAAATGGTGAAGGTGAAAAGTATAATCAATTTATTCAAGAGGTTGCCCGAAAAGGATTAAAAGAATGGCTAAAAGACTTTTCAGAAGCATTAGGGTATCATATTAAGTATTACCGTAATGGCTTAATTCCGACGGAAGAAGAGAATATCGCCTTTAAGGAATTCTACGAAGGAACAGAATCTGATAGAGAGGGATCCTTTGTTGATGGAAGTGATCCAGTAGTCCTTGAACATTTTACAATCAGTCATGCATTAACAAATATTGTTCAATTAGGGGGGCTGGCCAGTAAAAATTATTATGAAGGTAAAGGTATTCGGAAAAAATTTGGAGGAGAGTTGGGAGGGGAGAAAGCCATAACCCCGGATGTTATTTCTTTTTTTTATTATCCCGAAGGTGTTCGAGATTTTCCTGCATGGTTTTTTGCTTGGCGAAAACACGACTTTGAGTCGCCTGTTATTTTGGGAGTAAACCGGAAGCAATCGAATCAACTTTTGACAAAGTTAAAGACAGGTGGCCTGGGTAAAGAGGAACAAACTTATCCAGATTTTTTGTCGTTAGCACCATATATCACTTATGTTTTTGTTCCATATTTTGAAGTAGCCGAATATAAAAATATTTTCAAAGACCATGGATTTGATCATATTAAAGTCTTGCCGCTGGGGATAAAACAGAGAATAAATAGTTATGATCATGTGTCCATGGGTGAAATTAAGCGAGCATTGGTAAAGATTGCAAAGGTCTATAATATATTTCAGCTTAAGTATTTATTAAGGCAGCTATGGATTTTGTATAAAAAAACAGCTGATCCAGAGCGTGTGCAAAATTATATGAAGCAACTCGAGAAGGAAGGGGTTGTTGCCTTAGGGAAGGAATATGAAAATATAATTCAAAGTCTTTGGCTTATTAGTGACTATAAAAAAGTTGAAAAAGGTGCATTAAGTAGAGGTTATTTTAAAGCAGGATTTGCTGCAGTTAAAAAGAAAGTAAACTCCTTATCATCGGATAAGGACAAAGCCATGTTTACCGATAAGGGTGGTATTGACTTTTATTCAGTAAATGACCATTTATACATCAAGCAAGACAGCAAAAGTGTACCTTTACCATTGGCCCAACAGGATATGGCCCAATTAAATTATCTTGAAGGTCTTGAACCTATCATCACTAAAATCCAACCAGCAATTGAATCATCGTTGCTTTCTCAAATTTTAAATTGCCAACTAAAATAGAGAGTAAGGAGTTGGGTTTATTTCCTCGACTAGTCCCGAAAAAGACCGTGTAGTGCCCCGAGAATTCGGCTAAACCGAAATGGGTCATGACTTTGTTGGCCCAAGACTATCTTTTAAAGCAAATCACTGTTTTGTTGATTTATCCTGAAAATCAATTGGGTAAAGAATTTTGGCAGAAAATCTATGCCCAAGCACAGGCCAAATACGGCACAACAATTGACGCCGCACAAGTGACTGGTGAAATGTTTACCATCCGCCAGACGACTCCGGCAACCAATTTGTCTAAGATTTTAGGGGTTAAATTTGGTGTCTACTGAAAAGCCTTGTTAGTGTAATTTTCAGCAGAGATGGTAGAAAAGTTATTAACTATTCATTTCCGATACGATTGTTTGATTAGATTTAAAATTTTTTATAAGGAGCTATGTTAGTGAAAAATATCGACGATATTTTTATTTTTTATGGCTAGATTGCGTCGATATAAACTTTTGAATCTTTTAATAATTTCTTTACAATATTTCATAAATAAAAAATATTATAAATATATTGACATTCATAAAAAAATATATTTGACATTTTAGAATTATCTGTTATAGTGCCCATTATAATTCAACTTTATAAATGATTCAAACAATCGATTTCCCCAGTCGATTTTAAAATCAAGTAGCCCCCGTAGGTGAAGT
>CAYZLU010000405.1:0-2494 GCA_964479285.1 uncultured Planctomycetales bacterium
GGCCAGCAAGTCATTCTTCTTGACCTTGGGCAAAAGACGGTCATGGGCAAAAAAGTCCCCGCTCTCGCAAATGGGACCCACCACATCAAATTTGAGTTTGCCGCCTTTATTTTGGACCACAGGTACGATCTCGTGATACGCGTCATAGAGCATCGGCCGGATCAGGTCATTCATGCCACCGTCCACAATGATAAATTTCTTCAAACCATTGTCTTTGACATACAAGACCTTGGTCACAAAAATGCCCGCATTGCCGACAATGAAACGCCCAGGTTCCATAATGATCTTCAAGCCTGTCTTCTCTAAAATAGGGACGATCTTATCAGCATACTGCTGGGCCGTTTGCGGGTTCTCATCCTTGTAAATGATCCCCAGGCCCCCGCCAATGTCCAAATATTCAATTTTTATCCCTTCGGCCCGTAACTCATCAATAAAAGTGACCACTTTCTTAATGGCCCCCACAAAAGGCTCCCCTGAGGTGATCTGCGAGCCGATATGGATATGCACCCCGTTGATCTTCACATGGCTGTATTTCTGTTGGGCATTAAAAATTTGGCGGGTGGTGTATAAATCAATGCCGAATTTCTTCTTTAAAGAACCAGTATTGGTGTATTCATGCGTTGGCGCAGGGACATCAGGGTTGATCCTGAGCGCCGCCTGCACCTTCTGGCCCATTTTGATGGCAATGCGGTTGATTTCCGCCAATTCAGGTTCTGACTCCACATTAAACAATAAAATGCCTGTTTCAATGGCAAAACTGATTTCTTCCTCGGTCTTGCCGACAGATGCAAACACGATTTTCTTAGGGTCTGCCCCGGCCAACAAGGCCTTTCCCAATTCGCCAATGGAAACAATGTCAATGCCGGCACCCAAATCGACCAGGCTTTTGACGACATTCAGGTTGCCGTTTGATTTCATGGCAAAACAAATGATGGGATCAAGCTTCGCAAAGGCCTTCTGGATTTTTAGAAAATGATCTGTAAGGGTCTTATAGCTGTACAGATAAAAAGGAGTCCCCACCCGTTTGGCAACGGATGACACCTTGACATTCTCACAAACAAGCTCTCCATCCTTAAATTCAAAATCATGCATGTGTTTAAATCCTATGTAATATTCTTTGTCACCCCCGAATGCTTTAGTCGGGGGTCCAGTGTACTGGATTAATATCGCATGTTCTGGATTCCCGACAGAAGCATTCGGGAATGACAAATTTATTTCAGCCTTTTAATCCAATCATCCAACTGTTTGTTCACCAAATTTGGATTCGTCGAGCCCAAAGAAGATTTAATTTTAACAGACATTTGAGGATTGAAAAGTTTTTTTACATCCGCGTCCAATGCCGGAGAATATTGCTTTAACTCAATCTCACTTAACGAGGATATGGCCTTTCCACGGTCTAAACAGTCACGGACCATCCGTCCTAAAATGTCATGCGCATCACGGCTAGAAACACCCTTTTTGACCAGAAAATCCATCACATCAACGGTGAAAAAACTTTCGTCCAGCACCCGTTTAGCTGCATTGTCTTTTTTGACCTTCATGGAAGCAAAGATCTTAGCTAAAACTAAAAGCATATTCTTGGTGGTATCTATACTGTCAAACAAAGCCGGTTTATCCAACTGTAAATCACGGTTATACGTTAATGGCAGGCCTTTTAATAAAACATGAATTTGGGTTAAATTCCCCACCATTTTGGCCCCACTGCCCCGGACCAATTCCAGCACATCCGGGTTCTTCTTGTGCGGCATGATGGATGAACCGGTACAAAAACCGCTGTCAATGTCAACCAGGTCGAATTCTTTGGTTGCCCACAAGATCAAATCTTCAGCGACACGGGAAAGATGTGTTGATATCATGGCACAGTCGCTGATCAACTCAACAATGAAATCCCGGTCAGAAACGACGTCCATGCTGTTGGCCGCGACCTTGCTAAACCCGAGAAGCTTGGCTAAATAGGCGCGGTCCGTCTTAAGCGATGTGCCTGATAAGGCACAAGAGCCTAAAGGCATAAAATCCGTACGTTTGGCACAATCCAACAGCCTGGTCTTGTCGCGCTCAAGCATCTCCATATAAGCCAGCATGTGGTGCGCTAACAATACCACCTGGGCCGCCTGCAAATGTGTATACGCCGGGATGACGACTTCTTTATTCTTCCTGGCAAAATCCATGATCGCTTTTTGTAACTGAACGATGGCTTTTATCACCTGGGCAATTTCATCTTTGGCATAAAGCTTCATGTCTAAAACGACCTGGTCATTGCGCGAACGGGCCGTATGCAATTTATCTGCTGGTTTACCAATGAGGACTTTAAGCCGGTTTTGAATGTCCGTATGGATGTCTTCGGCCTTTGGATCATATTTAAATTTGCCTGTCTCGATTTGTAAAAGAATTTTCTTAAGTCCTGTTATGATTTTGGCCGCGTCTGTTTGAGGAATGATCTTCTGTTTGCCCAGCATCCGCGCATGGGCTATGGAGCCTAACACATCATATTTAG
>CAYZLU010000406.1:0-2488 GCA_964479285.1 uncultured Planctomycetales bacterium
CTCGACCTTTGGGCGGGTATTATCGTTGGTATCGTAGCACTGCCTTTGTCCATCGCTTTTGCCATTGCCTCAGGCGTCAAACCCGAGCAGGGCCTGATCACCGCTGTCATCGCGGGTTTTCTGGTATCCGCCTTCTCCGGCAGCCGTGTACAGATTGGGGGACCCACCGGCGCCTTTATTGTCATTATCTATGGCATTGTCCAAAAATACGGGTATGACGGCTTGAGTGTGGCCACCGTCATGGCTGGCGCCATGTTAATCCTGATGGGGGCTGCCAAAATGGGGAACGTCATAAAATTTATCCCCTTTCCAGTGACCATAGGTTTTACCAGCGGCATCGCCGTCATTATTTTTACCTCGCAGGTCCCTGATTTCCTGGGAATCCATTTGGGCCATATGCCCGAAAGGTTTTTAGACAAATGGATTTCCTATGGACAACATATAACCTTACTTGATCCCTACGCCCTGACCACCGGTGCCATCACGATTTTAATCATCCTGTTCTGGCGCAAGGTCACTGACCGCCTGCCAGGGCCGTTGATCGCAATATTGGCCACGACAATCATCGTCCATATTTTTCATTGGCCGCTGCAAACCATCGGTTCCCGTTTTGGGAGCGTGCCTCATTCTTTTCCGGCACCTCACATCCCTCATATTGACTGGGACATCATTGTCAAGATGTCCCCCCCGGCCTTGACCATTGCCTTATTGGCCGGGATCGAATCGTTGCTTTCCGCCGTCGTTGCCGATGGGATGACCGGACGGCGGCACCGCTCCAACATGGAATTAGTCGCTCAGGGGATCGCCAATCTTGCTTCTCCTTTATTTTTCGGTATCCCGGCCACAGGGGCCATCGCCCGCACTGCGACAAATATCAAAAACGGCGGCCAAACCCCTATTTCAGGAATAGTGCATTCCCTGACAGTGCTCTTTATCTTTCTTTTTTTAGGGCAATGGGCGGCCTTGATCCCAATGGCGACATTGGCCGGTATCTTGGTGCTGGTGGCCTATAACATGGGTGAATGGTCCATGTTTGCCAAATTATTCCGAAGCCCCAAAAGTGATATCATGGTATTACTGACGACCTTCCTTTTAACGGTATTTGTAGACCTGACAGTGGCCATTGAAGTCGGGATCGTCCTGGCGGCTTTTTTATTCATGAAACGCATGATTGAGGTCACCCATGTCAATTATCTCAACGAAGGCAGTGCCAATGACGAATGGGTCCTTGACCCGGAAATGAGGGACGCCATCAATGTGCCTGCAGGCATAGAAATTTTTGAGATCAACGGGCCATTTTTCTTCGGGGCGGCTGATAAATTCAGGGACACCATCAATCAAATGAAACGCCGCCCCAAGGTCCTCATCCTGCGCATGCGCTTTGTCCCTGCCATGGATGCCACGGGTCTCAGCGCCCTGGAAGACCTGTTGCACAAGGCCAAAAAGAGCAAAATGGAAGTCATTTTTTCGGGGGTGCATGCCCAACCGCTGAAAGTGATGAAAGAAGCTGGGATCATCAAAATGCTGGGCGAGGACCATTTTTACTGGGACATCAAAAGCTGCATCGCTTATGCCAAAAAAACCATCGCGGCTAATTAACATTTGTGACGGTCTTAAAGCCCTATTTCTTTAAAAATTTCCTGCCAGGGTAATATCCAACACTCATCAACCTTGCGTCTATTTTGGATGGTTGAAAGACAATATAGTTTTGCCTTTGGGCAGACTTCCCTAAAAGATTTTAATCCGCGCAATGCCTCGATCTCCGGCCTTTGACTGGACTTAATTTCTATGGCAAATGTTTCTTTCATGGGTGTTTCAATGATTAAATCAACCTCAGCATGGTTGGCAGTACCATAAAATGAAAACCTTAAATCTTTTTGTTTATAAGAATTCAACCGCATGATCTCCGCGATTAAGAAATGTTCAAACGCTCTTCCATATTCATAGGTTTGCGGCATAAGCTCGACGCTTAATGTTCTTTTAAAAGCCCTGGCCACGCCAGTATCAAAAAAATAAAATTTAGGATGTTGTATCAAACGCTTACGTACCGACTTCGCGTAAGGAGTAAGGAAAAACCCCACAAGCGTGTCCTCGAGAATTTGAAAATAATCTTTCACCGTATTATAAGAAACCCCGCATTCACGGGAAATGGTCGAATAATTAATGATATTTCCATTTGAGTCGGCGGCAAGGTCCAAAAACCGTATAAAATTGTCCAGTTTTCGTGTCAATGCCTCTGCTTGTATTTCTTCTTTTAAATAAATGTCCACATAAGCGCGCAAAATATCTTTGGCTTCGTTTTCCGATTTGGCCAAATAAACACTTGGAAGCGTCCCCAAATTGAGCGCCTTATTCAAATAAAACTGCTCTTTTAACTCTGTATGAGTTAATGGATAAAGATTTCTTAAGAAAGCCCTCCCTCCCAATAAATTCCCTTTCCCTCTTTTTAGTTTTCTGGCACTTGAACCACTCAAACAAAAATAAGGTG
>CAYZLU010000407.1:0-2482 GCA_964479285.1 uncultured Planctomycetales bacterium
TCCTTGCCTTTCACTTCTTTAATGCCATCCCGCACAGATACCACCGAAAAAATATCCCGTCTATCATCTAACCTTGCTCTCAATTTCTTTATATCTACGGGATTTGCCAAAAAATCATCCACAACACCTTTTACCATTCCTATTACCTTGGCCATTTTTGAATTGGCTATTTCATGCCCATTATGCTCTTTACCAGATTCCATGAAAACAAAAAATAACATTTCATGCTTCCCACCCACCTGTGATTCCATGGCAGCATCAAAAACACGAGGATCAGTTGTCCTTCCAGGATCAGCCGCAGGAGTCCCTGCAATTGCAAAACCACCTGAAAAATATTTCCTGGGGAGGGTTTCACCGTTGGCCGCGTTAGTGTCTTCCTTAATATAGTTAAAGACCCCTTTCTTATAGGCTTTCAGGTATTGCTCATAGATCTTTTCGGGAGATAAGTCCTGCTGGTCAACTCTATTGGACCTTTTGACGCCATCAACCTTGCTCTTATCTGCATACACTTGATTGAGCAATGCCTGCTTGAGGTTTTTCTTGTACCAGCTGGCGAGAATAATGGAGTTGAATATTTGGCGCAGATTGGCAAAATTCTTTCCGGTGTTGATCTCTTTTTCGAGTTGGGGGAGGATGATTTCTCTGACAATTGGGGACACGTTTCCTTCGTCAACATGTCCCCTGGTTGGCGTTAGCTCGAGTTGACGTTGGTGTTTTTTGAGCGCAAGATAATCTTCTTCCAGCATCACCTTTAAATGGCTGTCGACTACATAGGCGGTTTGATTGTGCTCAAAGACTTCCGCCCGGTCAGCCATGATCCATACCTTATTAAAGGTATTGATAGGCACCTGGGTAGTCCCATACATGGCCTGGGCTTTAGCATAGACTTTATCCCAGAATATTTTTCCCAACTCTTTTTCTGGATAAATTAGAGAAGCGGTGATTTGTTTTAAAATGTAGTCCTGCTCCAGAAGGTCACGGCCCATGTCTGTTTGACCCAAGGCCTCAGGGACCATCCTGTTTCTTTCATACGGGCTTAGGTTGACCCATACATCTTTATCAGGAATGGCCAGACTGGCAAGGAAATATTTGATGAGCTTTTCCCCTTCTTTTTTCAGCGGCCCACCTGACATTTTATCTTGACCGGCATCCACTATAAAATCAAACAGGAAAGGATTGTCTTTGTGAACGGTCAAACCTTTAATGATTACCGGCTGATATGCCGGGCTTAAACCGACCATGGTACCGGGTACCGGCAAGACAACTTCCCCTTCTGCTGAACGGGCAATAGGACAGATAGGGCCAGAAGCTGTCACCAAAAAGAAAAATATAATAGTCAAATTCAAAATCTTTTTAATCATGATAAACCAATCCTGTAATTTTAAAATCTTGGTAAAATAAAAAATACCCTCCCACCCGGAAGGTATTTAAAATAAAGATACCACATTTTAAAAGATTTTCAAACGAGGCAAACTTAGAAGGGCTTAGAAATTACTTTACATACATAGCCTTAAGTTGGGCAACAGTGGGGAAGGTTGCGTAATATTCCCCTTGAGGACCTGCGTAGCCGCTTCCTGATTTCTTAATAAGCACAGTTGTATACCCGCCGCTGTTATTAGGGACATTTATCGGGAACGAATCCTGGCTATAAACAGGGGCCGGTTGTGTGACAACGACTTGTTGTGGCGGGGCATAAACAACAGGCTCTGGCTGCGTGTAAACCACCGGCTGGGGAACAACTTTGTAACCATGATGTTCTGTTAAAATATAGTAAACGCCATTATCCGTGTAGTATATCCTCCCGTTAACACTGACCGGCTGAAAATCCGGAGGGATAGCACTTACATACGCCCCTATCGGAGGGTTCACCAGCACGAATTCATCACCTTCCCTGATATAATACAACCCATCATAATAAAAATACCTTACCCCGCCCACCCAGATCTGGTAGTATCCATCAGGAAGAAAATGCATATGATAGCCGTAATGAGGATGGTCATGCCATCGGTAAAAATGATGGTCATCATGGCGGTCTCTCCAGTCATCGTGATGTTCGTCTCCTACCCCGATTCCAACCGACCAATCAGCGTAAGAGGACCCTGAAAATGCAAATAAAGTCAACACTAAAAAACTAAAGGATATTTTCATTATATTTAACTTGCTTAACATACATGCTCCCCTTTTTCCAAAATTTTTAATAACGTGCATTTTAACATTATCAAACAAGACGTCAATCAAAATCCATGCCGGCCTTGGCCCGTCAAATTAAAAAAGTCTGCATTTCATTTCAATTTCTCTACAGGGCCTGCCGGGTTACTTGCCGCATTATCTATGATTGGCTGACCGGAAGCGTCGACAGCGACCGCTTCAACATAATCCCCGTCCTTGAATTTCCCCTTATACGTTCCGCCGCCGTCAGCATATGTCAAAACACCCTCGCCATTTAAACGGCCTCGCTTAAATTGGCCCTCATATTTACTTC
>CAYZLU010000408.1:0-2472 GCA_964479285.1 uncultured Planctomycetales bacterium
TGTTAAAAGTATTGACTGGTATTTGTGTTGTGCCATATAGCTGTTGGGTTTTTGCATAAACCCTGTCCCAAAAAGTTTTACCTAATTGTTTCTCCGGATAAATTAAGGAAGCGGTGATTTGTTTTAAAATATAGTCTTGTTCCAAAAGATCACGGCCCATATCGGTTTGACCTAATGCTTCAGGGACCATTCTATTTTTTTCATATGGGCTTAGATTGACCCACACATCTTTATCAGGAATAGCCAAACTGGCCAAAAAATATTTAATAAGCTTCTCCCCTTCTTTTTTAAGTGGTTCCCCAGACATCTTGTCTTGGCCAACATCTACTATAAAATCAAACAAAAAAGGATTGTCTTTGTGAACAGTTAAACCTCTGATGATCACAGGTTGATATGCTGGGCTTAAATTGACCATGGTGCCAGGTGTGGGCAAACCTAAAATGGAATCAGCATGGACTTTAGGTATAGGACCTAAGATAGTCAAAAAGAAACAACTACTAACCGTTAAACTTAAAATTTTCTTAAACATGGTAAACCATCTCCTTGGTTTTAAATACTTGTCAAAATAAAAAGAAATTCTCCTGATTTAGGGAGACCGGATTAAGAATAAATTTTAGGAATAGAATAATGACAGTTCTGCACAACTATGTAGAGAAAACGCTTACTTGAGAAAAGAATACCACATATTGTGGGGTTGTCAAATCAAGCTAGGTTAAAATATATCATAAAATATTGAAATAAATAAACTTACGAATATAAAAAAATATTTAATATTTTTATAAAATCATTACTATAAGATTTGGAAACTAGCGGATAATTATTTCGTCGCGTTTAGAACCCACTGAGATGTACCTGATGGGGACTTCCAATAATTTTTCAAGTCGCTCAATATAACGACGGGCGGCAAGCGGCAATTTATTATAATGACGTATCGCTCGGGTGGGCGTTTTCCAACCAGGCCATTTTTCATAGACAGGTTTGGCATGGGCCAAAATATCCAAATCGTGGGAATAATCTTTATATATTTTTCCTTTATATCGGTATGCGGTGGCGATCTCTATCTCTTCTAATTCATCCAATACATCGAGTTTCATGATCGCCAATTGGGTGGCCCCATTAATTGCTACTGAATAACGCGCCAGCACCGCGTCAAACCATCCGCAACGCCGGGGACGGCCTGTCGTGGCACCAAACTCATGCCCCTTGCTGCGAATGCATTCGTTCATTTTGGTGTCATATTCGGTGGGAAAAGGACCTTCCCCGACCCGGGTTGTATACGCCTTGAAAGCAGCTACCACCTGGTTGATCTTGGTAGGCGGAACGCCTGTACCAGAACAAACGCCGCCAGTAGTTGCATTGGACGACGTCACATAAGGATAGGTCCCAAAATCAATGTCCAGAAAGGTGCCTTGGGCACCCTCAAACAGGATTTTTTTCTTGAGCTTAATTGCCTGGTTTAAAAAAAGGGCCGTGTCACAAATATAAGGCTTCAGTCGCCGGCCAAAATTTAAATATTCCTTGTATATTTCGCTGAAATCATAATTCTTGAAACCATATACTTTGACAAAAATATCGTTCTTCTCATTGAGATTGTCTGCTAACTTGGCCTTGAGCACTTTGGGATTTAATAAATCAATGACGCGAATACCCATACGCCCGACTTTATCGGAATAACATGGCCCAATCCCGCGCCCGGTGGTGCCGATCTTATTGGCACGCTTGCTCTCGCGCAGCTGATCCATCACCCTGTGATACGGCATGACCACATGAGCGTTAGCAGAAATTTTAAGCTGTGCGCCTTTCATCGGCAGGCCGCGCTTTTTTAAACCGTCAATTTCTTCCAGCAGGGCCTTGGGGTCAATGACCACCCCGTTGGCGATCACACAGATTTTATCCGGACGCAAAATGGCAGACGGAATCAGATGAAAAATATATTCTTTCTCCCCAACAATGACGGTATGGCCGGAATTGTTGCCGCCCTGATAACGCACCGTGATGTCCACCCCTTCAGAAAGGATATCAATCAGTTTTCCCTTGCCTTCATCACCCCATTGGGCGCCAACAACCACTAAATTCATGACAAGTCCTTAAGTAATTTTATTTTTATAAAGCCTTCTCTTTTAACACAATGGAATAAAAAACTCAAATGATTATTTAAATATCAAAACTATGCAAGATGAGGCCGTGAAGAAAATAGACGCGCAAAGAATTTTTAATAAAGACGGTCTCAAATTTTTAACACTTAGTAATGACCACACCAACCATAAGGGCCACATGCTGATAAGGACATAACTTGCCAACAGCGGCGTCACCATTTGCCATTGACCTTTTGAAATCGCGGCATTACCAAGGATAATGATATACCTATCAACAGGCCAAAGCGTGGCCAAGGCGCTTAATATCACAGCCGCGAATATTGCCGTCAGATATACCGTCAAACCACCTAACGGAAAAATTTTTATTTCTTTATCA
>CAYZLU010000409.1:0-2466 GCA_964479285.1 uncultured Planctomycetales bacterium
CCTAAATTTAGCAGGTGGACTTGCCAATGAGGGTATCAATCCCATTTATATTGGTCCTGCTGAACATATGACTATTAATGCAGAAGACTGGAAAATGTATGGATTTGATAAGCGTAATATTTTAGTAGTGGGTCTGTCTGCTGGTTCGGCACAAGGTAAATGGGGGCCCGCACACTTGACCTACCAAGATATAGATTTTTTTAGAACGCCCAATGCAACTGTTTACCAACCTGCTAATACTAATGATTTAGAAATTTTGTTAGAGGGACATTATGAACAAGAAAGCCCTGGACCTGTTTACATTCGTTTACCGGAGAATCAGTTTATTGGGCTTTCACCTCAATTATATGATTCCCAAGCTAAACGTCAGACGATCTTTGAAGATGGATTTTATGAGGTGGCTTCATTTAATGGGCAATCAAAAAGCCCAGTTATTTTAGTGGTTTCAGGTAAAATTGTCTCAGAATCTTTACAAGCTGCTGAAGAATTGGAACGTAATGGCATTACCTACAAGATTATAAATGTAATCAATTTATCGGAAATTAATAAAGAAAAATTTAATATAGTAACAGCCGGAGCGCACTTAATTGTGACAGCAATAGATGCGAAATCAAGTAGTCTTTCCGGGTTAGCATACAATGCGCTTTCAAAGAATCGGGACAAAGTAGTGGCCTTAGGGGTTGATAATGGTGGTTCTTATGATGATGAAAATATTATTTTACACGCTAATAAATTAGATGCACAGGGTCTTGTGGAGACTATATTAAAAAGTATTGATACGGCTGATTTCGCGACCATAAGTCCAAATAATCAGGAGCATAGAGATTTTGCTGCAGTTAGTAATAATCCATTAGATGGGCTCCATGATCCCAAGGTAAGAGAAGTTTATGAATCTTTGGTGTCAGAAAGATTGAATTATGATATTCATGCTTCTTATTATGGATTGGGTAAGCCAGGGGAGCATTATATTCTTAATGGTCAACCCCTTACCAGAGAACGATTGGCACATGTATTTGTTAATTTTTTAGTGACCCATTCAAACTTAGGGCCAATTAATGCTGCCAAGGCCTTTAGGGAAGAGTTTGAAGGAAGTCGAACTAAGTATGGTATCGGACTTTCATCGGAGACTGATGATATTGCTGAAGCGTATTCAAAAGTAGGGTATGAGTTAAGGCCTGGTTTTATGATGGTGAAGGATTTGATAACTACTGAACAATTGTCTAATGGAGTGGTTGTAGACGTCGGATGTGGTAATAATAGCCTTAATGTTGGTATTGCGGAATATGCTCAACAAAAAGGCATCAAAATAAAATCTTTAATTGGGACCGATATAGGTGAAAAACCTGTATGGTGGACATCTCCCAATGTTCATTATTTGAGGCAGCCTTCTCCCCAGGAGTTGCCACTAGATGATCACTCGGTAGATTTGGTCACATTGAAGTGGTCCATCCATCATATGACACAAGAGGAATATGCGGCTTTGATGAAGGAGGTTTACCGGATTCTGAAACCTGGCGGAAAGGTTGTTATTATTGAGGCTTTAATGGGAAATAAGGAAGATCTTCAAGCTTCGATTGATCAAGAGTCCCAAAATTCAGACCTCTGGCCTCAAGGGCCATGGTATTCTGTTCGCAGAGAAATAACTAAGAAATATTTAGAATTATCTCTGAAGCAACAAAAAGCGTTCTTATTGATGGAAGATTATTTTGGTCATTGGCTGGATAGTGGAAGAATGGAAATGCCTTTGACCGCTAACTATATGAGTCCACAGGATCTTGAAAAATCATTCTTTAAGAATGGTATGCATGAACTCATTGACCAAAGGCGCGTCTTTGGGTTCGCGCCGCTTTTAAGGCCTGCACCACCATCAATTCGCTATGTTTATGAAAAACCAAATGATCAGAAAATTCCAAATGGTGAGAATGGGGGTATTGATTTAACCCCTGCAAATATGCATTTACAAACACAAAATAAGGGTGGTGGAATAAGATTTCATTTTGACCCTGCTATGCTGCAACGATTACAAAAAGCACCTGGTTTTATCCCAGTGGTTGTTAGTATCCATTCCACCAATTTAAGAATTTTTCTTGGATTAGCAGGCAATCAATCTCCACAGACTATATAAGCTCTGCGAGAGCATTAATAACAGTGGAGGTATCTGAAGGCTCCCCAGGATCGGCTTGTGGAGAGAAAAATACCTTTAGCATTTTAGGAGAAGTGATATACTAAATTGTTTCTTCTCCCGGAACCAGAAGTCTCAAATTAATCCCCCTTTGAAGATTGCTATATCATGAAAAGTCCGCATCGGCCTTGCTGCTGGCTGCTTTTATTCCTGGCGCTGGGTATTCTTATTGGCCATTTTCTGCCGTTTCCTCTTATCTATTGGCTATGGGCTTCAGTGATTTTAATTATTCTAAACTGGATCCCCGCGAGCAACTGCGAGTGTCGGTTAATACGACCTTTCGC
>CAYZLU010000410.1:0-2454 GCA_964479285.1 uncultured Planctomycetales bacterium
TCCGATAATAAGGACATACATCTTTCCAAAGTCAAGGGCACCTTGGTCAATTTAAGCCACTTTGCAGAAGTGATCAACGGCATATCTCAAGTGGATGAATGGCAGTTGGAAATCCGTAAACATAAAGATGACCCGTATGAAGTTGATGAATTGGTGGTGTATGTCACTGCTCAAACGGGTGCCAATCAAAGTGCGCTTTCTCAGTTGATCAAAGATAAGTTGACCGGGGCCACGGAAGTTTCTCCCAATGAGATCAAATTTATCCCCCTGGACGAAATGGTCAAACGCCTGGAGCTGGAGACGGCCAATAAGGAAAAACGTATTTTAGACATAAGACCGAAGGTTTAATCTAAGGAAGGACTATATGGATAGAATAGCAATAGTCAACGGTATACGTACCCCATTTTCCAAAATGGGGGCGAATTTCAATAACTTAAGCGCCCAGGAATTGGGACGCATTGCCGCACGCGAATTGATAGAACGCATGGGACTGGATGTCAAACTGATTGATGAAGTGATATTCGGATGTGTTGGTCAGCCGGCAGATGCTGCCAATATTGCCCGTGTTATTGCTTTGCTGGCGGGTGTCCCTAAAACGACACCCGCTTTTACGGTGCACCGCAATTGTGCTTCCGGCATTGAGGCTGTGGTCAATGCCGCTATTAAGATTAAAGCGGGGGAAGGTGACTGTTATTTGACTGGTGGCACCGAGTCCATGAGTAATATCCCGTTTTTTTTATCCAAAGAATATCAGGAAATTTTGACGGAAATCTCACGTGCCAAGACCCTGCAGGCGAAATTGCAGGGCTTTGCTAAAATACGCCCCCATCATTTTTTGGTACCCCGCATCGGATTGCAATTGGGCCTCACTGACCCAGTCTGCGGCCTGAACATGGGGCAAACAGCTGAGGTGTTGGTCAAAGAATTCGGCATCACCCGCCGGGCCCAGGATGAATTTTCGCTGAGCAGCCATCAAAAGGCCATAGCTTCACGGGAAATTTTAAGGGAAGAAATTGTGCCTGTGATCCCAGGACCCAAATATAAGGAAGCGGTGGTGGATGACAACGGCCCGCGTGAAGGCCAGACATTGGAAGCGTTGGCAAAATTAAAGCCTTTTTTTGAAAAAGGTACGGGAACGGTGACCGCTGGTAATTCCAGCCAGATCACTGATGGTGCTTGCGCCATTTTAGTCGCCAGCGAATCGCGTGCCAAGGAATTAGGCATGAAACCGTTAGGTTATCTGCGCAGTTTTGCTTTTGCCGGGGTCGAACCTAACCGCATGGGCATAGGGCCTGCCCATGCCATACCGATGGCTTTAAAAAAGGCCGGCATGAAACTTTCCGATATGCAGGCTGTTGAAATTAACGAAGCTTTTGCCGCACAGGTTTTGGCTTGCGAACGTGCTTTGGCATCGGAAAAATTTGCCAAAGATTTCGGCTATGAAGGTCATGCAGGTGCGATAGATCCAGCAAAGTTAAATGTCCATGGTGGTGCCATTGCCTTGGGGCATCCGGTGGGGGCCACGGGCGCCAGGTTGATTTTAACCATGCTCAAACATTTGAACCGCAATAATCTCAATGCTGGAATAGTGTCTTTATGTATAGGCGGCGGCCAAGGCGCGGCAGTGGTTTTGGAAAGATAAAGGGGGAGATAGTATGTCCGTTTTTTATAAAGAAGAGGCAAATATAGGTACCATTACTTTTGACCAGCCGGATTCCAAGGTCAATGTTTTAAATTCTGCTACACTTTTGGCCCTGGATAAAATGCTCGATGGCCTGAAAGGAAAGAATTTGAGAGCTTTGGTCATTCAAAGCGCCAAGAAAGATATTTTTATTGCCGGAGCGGATATCAAAGAAATTGAAAATATCACTGAAGTTGGAGATGGTAAGGCCAAGGCCCAGGCTGGGCAGAGGGTCATGGATAAATTGGAAGACCTGCCTTTCCCGACCGTGGCTGTAATTGATGGGGTGGCTTTGGGAGGCGGCTGTGAATTGTCCCTGGCTTGCCGCTATCGGATCATGACTTTTAATGAAAGAATCCGCATTGGCCTTCCAGAGGTCAATTTGGGCTTTGTTCCTGGCTTTGGGGGGACCTATCGTCTGCCGCGCTTGCTGGGACTTGGACAGGCATTGAAGATGATTGTTTCCGCAAGCCCCATCAATGCAGTAACAGCTTTTAAGTGCGGTCTTGCTGACAGGCTTTTTCCTTCAGTGGGTCTGCAAGAGCAAGTGGGTAGATTCGTTGAAGAAATCGCCGGCCAGCCCAATAACCGTATTTTTAAGCCAGTAACTCCCAAGGGTTTCCAGGCTTTTTTGGAAAAGAACCCTTTGGGGCAGATGGTGCTATACAAAGAAACAATCAAGTCTATCCAAAAAGCTACTAAGGGGTTCTATCCTGCCCCTTTAAAAGCGGTGGAGGTGGTCCAAAAGACCCTGTATTTGCCCCGTGAACAGG
>CAYZLU010000411.1:0-2446 GCA_964479285.1 uncultured Planctomycetales bacterium
CAAATCTTTCTTTAAAACATCAATGAATTTCAATTTTTTGAATTTTTTAGCGTCTTTGTTCTTAAAAGGATCAGATGAATAAACACCGTCGACCTTGGTCGCCTTCATGATAACGTTGCAGCCGATCTCAGTCGCACGCAAAGCCGCTGCTGTATCAGTCGTAAAATAGGGATTGCCTGTACCAGCCACAAAAATGACCACACGGCGTTTTTCGAGATGGCGTATGGCACGGCGTAAAATATACGGCTCGGCAATGGCATGCATTTGAATGGCCGTCATGACCCTTGTCTGCACATCAATCTGTTCCAGTGCGTTTTGCAAGGCCAGGCCATTCATGACGGTCGCAAGCATGCCCATATAATCAGCCACAGAACGGTCCAAGCCAAAACGCTTACTTTCCACCTGCCCTCGAAAGATATTACCGCCCCCGACAACAAGGGCCATTTCGACACCTGCCTCATGGACTTCCTTGATTTCGCTGGCCAATGACGCGCACATTTCTGCGTCTATGCCATGCTCATGACGCCCCAGCAGGGCTTCGCCGCTCAATTTCAACAGTACTTTCTTATAAACAGGTGCTTTATTCAAATTTATTCCCCAACTTTATAACGCACAAAACGTCCCACCACAATATTTTCACCTATCTTGGCCACCAACTCATTTAATAAATCTTGGATATTCTTACCCTGGTCTTTGACAAATGCCTGCGCCAAAAGACAGTTGGTCTTGATGTAACCTTCCTTGTCAGGTTCTTTAGCCAACACATCGGCAGGGACATCTTCCTTTTTAATATATTTGGGATTTGATGCGGCTATATGGATGGCCAAATCACGTGTGAATTGACAAAAATCCTCACTTCGGGCAACAAAATCAGTTTCGCAATTGACTTCCACCACAACACCAATTTTATTGCCATTATGGATATAGGCTTCCACACGGCCTTCCTTGGCCAAGCGGTCGCTCTTTTTGGCCGCCATTTCCAGCCCGCGCTTGCGCAAAAGTTCCTTGGCTTTATTAAAATCACCCTTGGCTTCTTCCAGGGCTTTTTTACAATCCATAACACCGCAGGATGTTTCTTCTCTCAAGCGCTTAATATCATCCGCTGTTGTTGCCATCATGTTTTTATCTCCTTTATACTGTCACTTCCTGCACTTGGGCCGCATGCTGCACCTTCTTACCCGCTAAAAATTCTTTTCGGCCTTCGATCACACTATCGACCATCAAACCAGCGATAAATTTAATGGATTTGACGGCATCATCGTTGCCCGGAATTGGATATTGGATCAAATCTGGATCAGAATTAGTGTCTATCAGCCCAAAGACCGGAATACCTAGACGATTGGCCTCAGCAACAGCAATCTCTTCTTTTTTAGTGTCCACGATAAAAATCGCTTGAGGGACCACCGGCATTTCACGGATACCACCTAAATCACGGACCAAACGGTCCTTTTCTTTCATTAATAAAGAAGCTTCCTTTTTGGTCAGACGGCCAATAGTACCGTTTGTTTCCATTTTCTCAATATCAATCAATTTCCGTACGGATTTCTTGACGGTCTCTAAATTGGTCAATAGCCCGCCCATCCAACGGTTCTTGACATAAAACATTTCACAACGCAAGGCCTCTTCTTCAATGACCTGCTGGGCCTGTTTCTTGGTGCCCACAAATAAAATTTTACCACCTTTGGCCGCGATATCACGGATGGCATCACGCGCGGCATTAAGACGGTCAACCGTTTTTTCAAGGTCAATAATATAAATGCCGCCTCGTTCCCCGAATATAAATCTTTTCATCTTGGGATTCCAGCGGCGGCTTTGATGACCGAAATGAACACCTGCTTCTAACAGCTTCTTGATCAATTCTGTTGCCATAACTTTTACTTCCTCTCGTCTTTGTCCCACCGGCGGACTTTATTCATAAACAGGTCAAGGCGGAACTTTTAGTTTCAACCGGACTTTGATCTGAGCCTCATGCCCTCAAAGGCGGCCTTTTGGGTTAAATTGAACATTTACTATAACAAAGACTTGTGTTTTTGCAATAAAATTCTATGAGACTCTCGAATTTTCCCAGTCCCAGGCTGTTGAGAGAATCTGTTTAAGAGAAGCTTGAGGTTTCCATTTTAGGACACGCCAGGCTTTTCGAGAGCTGGCGACCAAGGCAGGGACATCCCCTTTACGGCGGGCGCGCATCACGACTTTGATCGGTTTACCTGTCAGTTTCCGGGCTTGGTCCACCACCTGATTGACAGAAAATCCTGAACCGCAGCCTAAATTAAATGTGTCACTGCCAAGCCCTTTTTCCAACGCTTTCAAAGCCATCTCTCCCCTTGCCTCCGTAAGACTGGATAGCACCACGACCGGCATAGGAAAATGGGTCATAAGCCTGTCCAGGAATGTGAGCCCGTCCATACGGGGCATCTCCAGGTCCAGGGTCAGGACATCGGGTTTC
>CAYZLU010000412.1:0-2442 GCA_964479285.1 uncultured Planctomycetales bacterium
TCCTTTGTTAACTAATCAGGATGGTTCCTACGCCGTTGACGCCAGGATTGTGTTGAAATGACCAATATCCAATTGATCCCAGCGCTTCAAGCATCTATTGCCCCGTGCGTCTTGATTTCGGGAAACGGGTTATTATTGCTGTCGATGTCCAACCGCCTGTCAAGGCCCATTGAGAGGATCCGTCATTTGTGCGATCAGATCAAGGTCCATCCTCAAAAGGACCACCATGCTTTGCATGAACAAATATCTATCCTTTATAAACGCAGCAAACTCCTGCGCAGTGCAATGGTGTGCATCATTTACAGTATCGCGTTGATCTCTTTTATTGTGTTGCTGTTATTTTTGGACAGTCTTTACAACTGGCCGATCGTTTTTTTGATCAATATTCTTTTTATTTTAAGCCTGGTTTTATTGACGGTATCAATGGTCTTTTTTCTATTGGATATACATTGGGCCTTGGATTCTTTAAAAATTGAAATTAACCATTCCCAGGGTGTCGCTTAAAGAAAAAAGATGGGTGATCACGGGGAAATTGATTCTAAAAAGATTTTAGCGGCCTTGGTAAATATTTTTTGGTCTTTATGAATGATAGCCAGGGGTCTTTTAAGCTCAAAATCTTGTAGATGGATGGCTTCTAAGGTGGAGTCTTTTAATTCTTGCTTGATTGTTGTCTTGGGTAGAATGGAGCAGCCAAGCCCCACCTCAACGACATTTTTGACAGTCTCAATGTTTTCGTATTCTTTGATCAAACAGATATTGATTTGGTGTTCTTTGAAAAATTGGTTGATGGCTTGGCCGGTGGGGGTCGACCCGTCAATGCCGATAAATTTTACATCATTTAATTTTTTAAGGGTTACTTTTTCATTTTTCTTAAAAATGCGGTGTTTGGGTGATTGGACCAGGGTAAGGTCGTCTTGCGTGAATTTTTTTGTTTGCAGCCCTTTGGTTTCTTTGGGAAATGCCACCAGCCCCAAGTCAACCAACCCATCTTTTACCATTTGGTAGACCGCGCTGTAGTGGCAATATTCCAAATGGATATTGATTTTGGGGTATTTCTTCAGGAAGTGCTGGATAATGGGTTTGAGTTGATAGAGTCCGATACTATAGATGGATGCAATACGGACCGTGCCGATGGAATGATTATTAATTTTTTCAATTTCAATGCAGGCATTTTGGTAGGAATCAAGCATCTGCTGGGCATAGATAAAGAACACCTTGCCGGCAAGTGTCAGGGTTGTTTTACGGGAAGACCTTTCAAATAATGAGCAATGAAATTTTTGTTCCAAAAGGTGGATATGCTGGGAGATGGCTGGTTGGGAAACATTGTTTCTTTGGGCGGCGAGCTTGAATGATCCTGTCTGGGCGACAGCCATGAAACTTTTAACAAAAAAAAGATCGACCATATGTTTTTTAAAGCTAAGAATTGATAAGCAAATCTTATCAATAGCATAACATAAAAAGAGTATTTGGATCTATTAAAATAGGCTATCATTATTCGGTAGTTAGTTTACAAAATAGACAGGAGCCTCTTATGAGAGCAAAGACATCCATCCTCGATGAGGACCTTTCCAGGACCGACCCACGTGTAAAGCAGATATTGATGAAGATGAAAAAAGAGAATTACCGGCCGGATGCGCTTATTGAAATTTTACACACAGCCCAGAATTCTTTTGGATACCTTCCCATGGGGGTGCTGGCTTTTATCACAAAGGAGTTAAAAGTCCCGCCCAGCCGTGTATATTCAACGGTCACTTTTTATCATTTTTTTTCTTTGAAATCCAAGGGGGAGCATACGTGTCTGGTGTGCACAGGGACTGCCTGTTATGTCAAAGGTGCTGAACCCATCCTGGCTGAATTGGAAAAGAAATATTCATTAAAGGCCGGCCAGGTAAGGGCGGACAATAAATTAGGCATATCCACCGCCCGTTGCATTGGTGCCTGCGGACTTGCCCCCACTGCGGTGGTTGATGGGGAAGTGATCCCAAGGGCAAAGCCTGAGGATGTTATCAATATGCTTCAGCAAAAAATGGGAGCTGATCAATGAATCGACAAGATTTAAATACAATGAATGAACAATACCAGGAAAAACACCGCTGTCAAAAAGGCAAGGTGCGCGTTTGCTGCGGTACAGGCTGTGTATCGGCGGGGAGTGAAAAAATATTGAAGCAATTTCAGCAAATCGCCAAGGACAAGGGTGTCGAGAATGACTACGATATTAATATGTCAGGATGCATGGGCGCTTGCACCCAAGGTCCATTGGTGCGGATCGTCCCTGAGAACACCATTTATGAACACGTTAAACCAGAACAGGCTGAAAAGATTTTTGATGAGCATATTATCAAGAAACAACCGATTGAGTCTATGTTTTTGTTCCATGAGACCCGTGAAAAACCTTTTGTCAACACCTGGGAGGACCCTTTCTTTAAGAAACAACACCACATT
>CAYZLU010000413.1:0-2428 GCA_964479285.1 uncultured Planctomycetales bacterium
CCAGCATCGTCACAGCATTCCTGACCCGAAAGCCCCTGCCTTGGAAATACAAGGCTTAGGTGTTAGTTATTCTTCAGAAGAAAAGTCAGTCCTTCATGACGTTGATATCAACATTTCAGCAGGTTGGGTGGTGGCTTTAGTGGGGCCTAATGGTGCGGGCAAGTCAACGCTGTTTAAAGCCATTTGCGGCCTTTTACCTATCACCAAGGGGAATATCCGTGTTTTTGGCCATCCTTTAGGGGCTTGCCATCACAGGGTGGTTTATTTACCCCAACGCAGTGAGATCGACTGGCAATTCCCCATCAGTGTTTTGGATTTGGTGGTAATGGGGCGGTATGTTTATTTAGGCTGGTTTAAGAGGCCCCAAAAAAGAGATTTCGAAATTGCCCGTCATGCCCTTAAAGAAATGAATGTTTTGGAATTGGCCGATCGGCAGATCAGTAAACTATCCGGTGGACAGCAGCAGAGGGTGTTGATCGCGCGTGCCCTTGCACAAAACGCAGATTTACTGTTGTTGGATGAACCCCTTAACGCCGTTGATACGATCACCCGCCAGACGGTTGGTGAAGTTTTACATAAAATCAAGTCCCAGGGAAAGACTGTCATTGTCGCGACCCATTATTATGACCAGGAAGAAGGGCGGTATGATAAAGCTATTTATTTAAAAGACGGCAAAAAAATCAGCAGTACAGATGTAAAGGAAGATCCTAACAATGAAGGATGTGAATGTAAATAGTTTTGGTCATTTGAGGTTAGAATTTTTGTTTTTTGTTTAGGTTTTAGAATTTAGAATTTAGGATTTAGGGTTTAATTTGTGGTATAAAAATGCATTATTTAACCGACCCATTACAATACATATTTATCCAACGGGCGCTTATTGCAGCTGTGATCATCGGTGTGCTTTGTGCGTGCTTAGGGAACTTTGTTGTCTTAAGGCGGATGGCGGTGGTGGGCCATGCCTTGACACATAGCGCTTTGCCGGGTTTGGTCATTGCCTATGTGGTGGGGGGACGCCTTTTTGCCGGGGCCTTGATCGCGACGGTATTGACGGCTTTATGTATTGGATTCCTGGCCCGTGATGAATCGGTCTATGAAGACACCTTGGTGGGCATGGTCCCTAATATCATGTTTGCTTTTGGCATTTTGCTCATCAGCACAAGCAAATCATTTAGGGATTTATTTTCCATGCTATTTGGCAATATCCTGGGAGTGACAGTTGGCGATTTGCATTTGATCATGCTCATTGCGCTCGTTTCTCTGATGGCCGTGTTTTTGTTTTATAAAGAACTAAAATTATTTGCCGTTGATCCTAATTATGCCAAAACCATCGGCATGCCGGTCAAGGCCATGCATTATGGAATATTGCTGTTTTTATCTTTTACGGTAGTGGTGGGTATCCAGGCAGTGGGCACCGTATTAACGAACGCTCTTTTAGTCATTCCTGTGGCAGCGGCAAGGCTTTTGACAGACCGCTTGGGGCGTATGATTATATTGTCCTGTATTTTTGCCGTAATGTCTGCCGTAGGGGGGATTTATCTTTCGTATTATTTTGGCTCAGCATCCGGCGCTTCGATTGTGATGTTCGCGGCCCTGATTTTCGCCGTTGCCTGGGCCTATAAATTTATTCAAAAGGCAATGAGATGATAAGAATATCAAACATTTCACGCTGGGTATTTCTGTGTGCCTGCATCCTTTGGGCCGCACATCCGGCCTGGACCCAAAGCCAAGCAGGCCATCCGAAGCTGGGGGCGGCGCCATTAAAATTTGTCAGGAACAACATCGATTATCAAGTTGTTTCATTTGACGATTTATATTTTAATTATATGCCTCCGGTGGACGTCGAACATCCCGATGGAAATATCACCAAGGGGACCAAAAAACCCATGCCCATTCCCCAAGAGATAGAAGCATTAAATGGCAAGAAGGTGGTGATCAAAGGGTTTGTGATCCCATTGGCCAACAGCGGGGGCCAGACCATCAAGGAATTCTTGTTTGCGGATGAATTGGTGTCTTGTTTGTTCTGTGCCATGTTGGGCTATGACCAATGGATGGTGGGAAACACGGTGGACCCCAAGGGATTTGATATCAAAGACGAGCAGTTTGACGGGCCTATTACCATCTATGGTACTTTTGATGTCGGTCCCAAATTTGAAGACGGAGAATTTACAGGGTTATACCGCATTAAGGCGGATGATTTTGAAGTGGAAAAAAAGAAATTTTTGGGGATCTTTTAGTCGGTGTTATGCTCAAAGTTATGTTTTTATTATTTTGTTTGCTTGGGAGTTGTGAATGGGCAGGCGCGGACACTGCTTCAGAAAATAAAGGGAAAGAGCTTTATCTTTCTTACGGGTGCGCGCTTTGTCATGGTTGGGATGGCCGAGGGGACGGAATAAATTCTCAAAAATTTGATCCACCACCGACCGATTTT
>CAYZLU010000414.1:0-2418 GCA_964479285.1 uncultured Planctomycetales bacterium
TTACAACCGCGGCACCACCTACGCCGAAAGGGGCCTGTTTACCCAGGCCATGTCCGATTATAACAAAGCCATTGACATAGACCCGCACTACGCGCATGCCTATAACAACCGTGGATTTATCTATAACAGGTGGGGAAATTTAAAACAAGCCGTGTCTGATTTCAATAAAGCCATTGAAATAAACCCCTACTACACCGACGCGTATAAGAACAGGGACAATACTCTTAAAGAGGGTGCTGCTTATTCACGTTCTCTGAAAAACAAATCTCTTTTTTAGAATGCAAGTCATGCATAAAAGCTGCCAGGGCAGGAACCATGGGAGGTAATGCATTGGGAGGCATGGGTGTGCCGTTTAACTTGGCTTGTTTTATTAACACATTTCTTTCTGCAAGCCATTTTGCCGTTGCTTCGTCTTGCTCCTGAAAAACTTCCGGATGGGCCTTTTCAAAATTTTTAAGGGCATCACCTTGCTCCTTAAAGCACTCAAAACCTGCCTTTTCCTGGTCATGCGTAAAGACCGGTTTCCCGGGATTTATCGCGGCGGGCGTTTGATTTGTTACTAAAGGCGCAGGATTTGTCACGATAGGCGCTTGATTTTTAACGACGGGGCCCTGGTTTGCACCAAAGGACAGTTCAGGCAAAAAAACTAGCATAATGATCAATCCTAGAAAAAATTTTTTCATATAACTCTCCCGTTGTCATTTCCCCGAATGCAGGAATCCATTTTAATGTTAGAGCAATCTCTTTTAAAAATTATACCAGACAATTTAGCAGGAAATGTCAAATTCTTAATAATTTTATAATCAATATGTCCGCACACAACGAACGTCAAAACCGGTGGCCTTATTGAGACCAGCCACGCTGCCGTCAGTAAAATTAACATACACGGCGCCATAAATACCTGCTTCTGTGGACGACCAATAGTCGGTAGCGGCAAACCCTCCCAGGGCGGCTTTATTGGCATATAGCACCGAGCTAATCTCATTGGGGGCAGGTAAAAACCAATCTGTATATCCCCCGTAATTCATGGTTGCACACCAATGGGCCGCGTCACTGTCCGTATAATTCATTAAAATAGCGGTGTTGCCCTTACCATCCGTATTGCTTGCAGCACCTGTCGTGACACCCCATGCGCTCGTGCCGGAACCATTGGCCCATGCCTTGGTTACACCGTCAGTGCCGCCCGCACCCGTGCAGCTTTCATCCGAACATCCTCCGGGAGTCACCATGTAGTGGGAACCATTATATTGGCCGCCATACAAGGCACCGCCCGTGCACGACTGCCCCACTGATTTTCCAGCGCAAGGGTCTGCGGACACCGGGGCCATATAATTAAGCAACACACCATGCATCACAGCACCATGGATGACTGTTGCATGCAAGACCCTGGAGCTTGCAAAAAACAACCCCAGGAGCATACATATAAAAACGACAAAATTACGCTTCATTTTCCTTCCTTAAAAGGTAAGAATAATTAAAGGTGTTTTTGAGCACGGGCAGAAGCTTCGATAATTTCACGGGCATAAACAACAAGATTGGCAAAAATCTTTTCAAGCTCATCAGGATCATAAGAGTGTGTGATTTTATTGCGTAACTGCCGGGCCTCCATCCACCCCTCAGTACCATTGATAATACCGTGTTTTTCCATCTTTAATAGCTGATCCCGCAAAAATTGACTGGGGTTACCTTTTAACTCTAATTCCCAGGCACGAAAAAAATAAAACGCCGTTTCAATGGCTTTCGTATAACGGAAAGAAAGCGAGTCGTAGAATTCCATTTCTCGAGGAGTATATTTCGTATTATGATCGTAGGGCTGGTACCGGCTTAAAGAATCAGTGAGTAATTCGCAGGAAGACTGCCAATCTTTATAAGCCTGTTGGGTCAAAGCGCTGGGCATTCTTCATGACCTCTTGACAGAAAACATTTTGCTCATTATAAATAACCACATCTAAACTCTGTTCCAAAGCCCGTTCAAATTTTGAAGCAACCTGGGTTTTCAATTTATACAGGCCTGTTTTTTTATTTGGTTTAAGTAAAATATCTATGTCCCCCCCTCTTTTATCAGGGTCAAGACGAGAGCCGAACAAAAAGACCTCCCCTTCAAAACCTTCCAATGCTGTTTTTAAAGCTTTTTTCTCCAATGGAGACAATCTCATAAATCCCATAATTTACCTCGTGCTTAAGTATATCCTACGGTAAATATCTTTACAAGAAAACTTCGGCAAATTCCATCCACCGTCAACCTGTCGGTACGTCCCGCATTCGGCGTGATGGTAAAAACCTGACTGGCGACATAATGGTCTCTGTTTGCGAGGTGAAGTTCGCGGCTACGATATGAGCTCTGGTAACATTGCTTAAAATGTAAGCGTTATTGGTCAAGGTGACAGGCTGCCCATCCAACATCAAAGCAGACGTATA